>DAIDJX010000025.1 GCA_027451165.1 Prolixibacteraceae bacterium
ACTTGTGTAAGGTGGTCCGGGGAGAGGGATCTTAACTTTCCGGAGCGAACGACCCCTTTATCTCCTGAATCCCTGCTTATCTCAAGCTCTTGTTCAGGAGGTAATACACTTCGTTCCAGCGCAGTTCTTTCTTGAAATCGCTGATGTTGGTATTTTCATTGATCAGCAGGAATTCGATATCGGCCAGTTCTGAGAAATCCTCGAGGAATTCCGGGGTAACCGACTGGCTGAAAGCGGTATGGTGGGCGCCACCGGCCAAAATCCAGGCGGCTGCACCGACCTGAAGGTTCGGTCTTGGCTTCCACATGGCCCTGGCCACGGGGAGTTTCGGGAAATCAGCATCCGGTGTAACTACATCCACAGCATTGACGATCAACCTGAAGCGGTTACCCATGTCTATCACGGAAGCATTCACCGCCGGCCCGTCAGGGACGTTGAATACCAGCCTTGCCGGATCAGCTTTCCCTCCGATTCCCAAAGGATGCACTTCAAGTTTCGGTTTTCCTGTTGCAGTCGTCGGACAGATTTCCAGCATGTGAGCGCCGAGGACTTTCATTCCGGCAGGATCGAGGTGATAGGTGTAATCTTCCATGAAGGAAGTTCCTCCCGGCAAACCGGCTCCCATTACTTTCAGGGCACGAACCAGCGCGGCATGTTTCCAGTCGCCTTCCGCACCAAACCCGTAGCCCTGGGCCATTAACCGCTGTACTGCCAGGCCCGGTAACTGTTCCAGTCCATGCAAATCTTCAAAGGTGGTGGTGAAGGCGGTGAATTTCCCTGCTTCCAGGAAGGCTTTCATTCCCAATTCGTAACGCGCCTGGACACGAACATTCGTATGGTATTCTCCACCAGGTCTACCGGCTTTGTCCACGTCAAACAGGGTCATGTATTCATCAACCAGATGGGCAACTTCCGATTCTTCCACCTCCTTGATGGATTTGACGAGGTCGCCAATGCCAAAACCACTGACTGAAAAACCAAAGCGGATTTGGGCTTCTACCTTATCCCCTTCCGTCACCGCCACTTCGCGCATATTATCCCCGAAACGGGCCACCCGTCCGTTCTGCCAGTCATGCCAGGCTACCGCCACCCGTGCCCATATTCCAACCCTTTCCCGGATGGTTTCATCCTTCCAATGGCCGACCAGCACCTTCCGGTTTTTCCTCAGCCTGCTGACAATAAATCCATACTCCCTGCCCCCGTGTGCCGACTGGTTCAGGTTCATAAAATCCATATCTATATCGGCAAATGGGATGTCGCGGTTAAACTGCGTATGCAAATGAAGGAGAGGCTTATTGAGGATGCGCAGACCGGCAATCCACATTTTGGCCGGAGAAAAGGTATGCATCCAGGTGATCAGACCCACGCAGTTTGGATTGGAATTGGCTTCCGTGCATATCTTTGTTATGGATTCTGCAGAAGTCAAAACCGGTTTGAATACCACTTTCACCGGTATCTGTTCGCAATTGTTCAGGCCCTGCGCAATTTCTGCAGAGTCTTTATCAACCTGTTGCAATGTTTTCTCCCCGTACAAATCCTGGCTGCCAGTGGCAAACCATACTTCGAGATTGGCAAATTTCTTCATTTTATCCTTGTTTAGTTTTTAGGTAAAGCTAATAAATATTTTAAAAAGTATAAATAACTTTTATTTATTTTCTATTCATTTTTTCTGCGGCATCCCTGATCAGTTTCCAGGCTGTATTTACCTCCTGTTCACTGGTGTGGGATTGGGCAATACTCATACGGAGGACGACCTTTCCGGCGAGTTTTGTATGGGTGAAGTAGATTTCTCCACCGCTGTTGATTTTATTCATCAGGGTCATGTTTTCTTCATCGGTGCCTTTCAGCCGGAAGCAAACCAGGTTCAGGGGAGGTTCGGTGATCAGTTCGAAGTGTTCCGAAGCGCGCACCATGCCGGCAAATTGCCCGGCCAGGTTTACGTGATTCCGGATGAACTGTTGAAGGCCGTCTACCCCATAATGCCGGATAACAAACCAGAGTTTCAGTGACCTGAATCGTCTGCCGAGCTGTACATGCCAGTCGCGGTAATCGAAGACTTCTCCGGAATCGCTGGCCTGGTTACGGAGGTATTCGGGAACGATTGAAAAGGTATTCACCAGATGTCGCCGGTCGGCCACCCAGAAACAATCACAATCGAAATTGGTGAGCAGCCACTTGTGCGGATTAAAGCAGAAGCTGTCGGCCAGTTCCAGCCCATCGCCAAAATGACGGAATTCCGGACAGATCAGGGCAGAACCCGACATGGCACCATCGACATGAAGCCAGAGCCCTTCCTCTTTACAGATTTCCCCGATCTTCCGGATGGGGTCCATGGCATTGGAAGAGGTGGTGCCTATAGTAGCACACACAAAGAACGGCAGGTGCCCTTCTTCCTTATCTTTCCGGATCGCTTCGGACAGCAAGCCGGGATCCATGGCAAAATTAGGGTCCACTTCAACCAAGCGGAGGTTATCTCTTCCGATTCCGGCAATTTTGATAGCCTTTTCAAGCGAAGAGTGGGTCTGGGTAGAAACGTACGCCGTCATTCTCCGGGTTACCCCCTGTTTATTGGTGGTGTATGCACTTGCCTTTTCCCTGGCAGCCACCACGGCAGCCAGCGCAGAGGAGGAAGCAGTATCCTGGATGACACCTCCACCGGAGGAACGATACCTGAAAGTTTCCGGTAATGACATCATTTCAGCCAGCCATTCCATCACGCAGGTTTCCAGTTCAGTAGCTGAGGGGCTGGTTGCCCACAGCATCCCCTGAACCCCCAGACCAGAGGATAGCAAATCCCCCAAAATGGAAGGAAATGAAGCATTGGCCGGGAAATAGGCAAAAAAGGAAGGCGATTGCCAGTGGGTGATCCCCGGCAGGATAATCTCATTGACATCCTCCATCACCTGGTCGAATGATTCTCCGGTTTCCGGCGCTTTGGCGGGCAATTTTGCCAGAATTTCTCCAGGTTTAACCTTTGACAAAACCGGGAATTTCCCGATTTCTTCATAATAGGCAGCCAGCCATTCCACCACTTTCGCTCCTTCTTTCCTGAATTCTTCGGGGGTCATATGTATTTTCTCCATCCCTTTCTGCTTTGGTATTCCTTATTCTTTGTTTAATTTCTTTGTTCCCATTTTCAATGCCTGATCACAAAATCCTCAAAACTACCCGAAAACTCCGCCCTGCTGACTTCAACATGGTCTACCCTGGCCAGTGCCGGCCCGATTTTCAGGTAATCGAGAAAAACATCCAGGTCAGCCCTTTCCCCTTCGGCTTCAATCAATACACCACCATCCCGGCTGTTACGGACAAATCCCTTCAGGTTCAGTTCCAAAGCACGGGCTTTCACAAAATACCGGTAACCAACACCCTGCACCCTACCCTGAACCGAAATTTCAAAATGGGATTTCATTCTCTGACCGGAAAGCCTCGATTAGATCTGGACATTTCCAGGAGCAGGTTTGAACAGTGAAACAGTTTCTTCCTGAACCAATACCCAGATGGAATAAATACCCACCACAGTGCCGATCGGAAAATTCATGATTCCGATGACCGATAAAATCAGGGTAATGATGCGGCCCCATTCCTTGCGTTTAAGCAGACCTATTCCGGCAATAACCCCGGGAATACTGGTGAGAAACAAAAATGCAGCAACAATCTGCCCGATCAGGGGCAGGATGAACCGTGCATCCTTGTCATCGACAAATCCTCCGATAAGGCTGAGGATAAAAAGGAGAATGCCTCCGGCTACAATCCAGAAAATACCAAACCCTATCTGGAGGGCGGCAACAACGTTCAGGTGTTTTTCCATAATTGCTTAATTTTACCCGATAAATTTAAACAATGCCATCGAAAATGGCATTAAAAACAAAAAAAAATCGGACGGGTTTTAACATTTCCCGTTCTGAATTGTTGAAATTTAATAACGAGCAGAACATTTTTCCGAAAATAATGAACGACATGACAAGTTTCTTACATACCCTGTTGCCTGCCATCGTGATTCTGGGACTTGGTCTGGCCGGTTTGGCCATTACAATGCTGGTCAGGAAAAATGGCAGGTTTCCCAATACCCATATCCATGGGAATCGTCATCTCCAAAAAAATGATATTCATTGCGTTCAAAAGGAGGATCAGGAGGAGCAGCAAAAAGCGGCAGAAAAAGACAAATTCAGGAACCTGACATACCGGAAAGAATGAAAGCAGCTGTTATTCAGCAAGATATTTATTGAATCCTTCTGACTTATAAATCTTATCGGAACCGGAATCATCCGCATAGATAAAATAGACCTCCACGTTATTCAGTTTTTTCATCAGGTCAATGCTTTTTTCCAGACCAAGTACCATAAATGCGGTTGCCAGGGCATCGGCAGTCATACAATCATCCGCAAGTACAGTTGCGCTGAGAAGATTGGTTTCTGCGGGATAACCAGTATGGGGATTTATCTCATGTCCGTATTTTTTCCCATCCACTTCGTAAAAATTCCGGTAATTGCCGGAGGTTGCCAACGCCCTGGAAGGCAGTTTCACCACCGTTTGAATATCTTCCTGTGCATACATGGCCGATTCATCCGGTTTACTGATCCCGATGTTCCAAACCGTTCCCCTTTGGTTGACCCCTTTGGTGACAACTTCCCCTCCGATTTCCACCATGTAATGGGCACACCCTTTCCTGGCCAGGAATTCCCCGATCAGATCACAGGTAAATCCTTTGGCTATAGCACTCATATCCAGCATTATCCGAGGGTCTTCCTTGATAATTTTCCCATTTTCCCGTTTTACTCTGCGGTAACCGGTGATTTGAAGCAGACTATCAATCAAACCTGGCGTAATTTTCTGTTTGTTTTTAAAACCGAAACCCCAGGCATTCACCAGGGGCGCAACCGTGATATCAAAGGCGCCATCCGACAATTCAGAAATGGCCATGGATGCATCAAAACACCGGATGAATAATGGATCAGGCTCTATCGGCAGGTTTTGATTGATCTTCGAGATCTGGGATTCCGGGTTGAAGGTGGAAAAGATCAGGTTCAGCCGTTGCAGTTCCTTATCGATTTCAGGTTTCATATCTTTAGCTCCGGGGCTTTCATAAACAATGTGATATACAGTCCCGTAAATCTGACCTTCATTAAAGATGTACTTTGCCGGCGGAGTGCATTGCTGAAATGCACCTGACAAAATGATGATCAGAACAAACAGCAAAGGAAACCAGATGCTTCTTGTCAGTTTCATAGGCACAACATTGAGGTTCTAATTCTGGTTTTCACTCCGGAATATGGGATAATTATTCGTGTTTTTTCAGGAAGTGATACACCAGGTATCCGACAAATCCGACTCCGAGAATGACCATCCCCCATACCAACTCGGTATAGTACCTGTCGAGCAACTCTTTTTGGGTATACAGAAAATAACCCAGGGCAGCCAGGATGATGTTCCATAAGGTTGAACCGATAACAGTGAAAAGCACGAAATCTTTCAGATTCATTTTAGCCAGTCCGGCAGGGAGGGATATCAATTGACGGACCGCGGGCACCAGCCTTCCGATCAGCGTGGATGATTTCCCGTGTCTGACGAAATAAGCTTCGGCATTTTCCACGCCTTTCCGGCTGAGCAGCATTAAACGGCCTAATTTGGATTCCGCAAACCGATAAATCACGGCCCGTCCGAGGTAAAGGGCAAAATAGTAGTTGAAGAGAGCACCGATCAAGGCACCGAGGCTGGAGAAAAATACCACCAGGTAAATATTCAGATCACCCTGGGCTGCTTTCCAGGCTGCCGGAGGAATGATCACCTCGGAAGGGAATGGGATAAACGAACTTTCAATAGCCATCAGCAGGGTAATTGTCCCATAATTGATATGGGCCATGTACCAGTCAATGACAGTAGTAAAAATATCTTGCAGCATACCTCAATAATTAACCGCCGAAATCGTCAAAAAGAATATTTTCTGACGGAACCCCGAGGTCGTAAAGCATTTTCTGTACGGCATCGTTCATCAGTGGCGGGCCGCAAAGATAATAATCAATTTCTTCCGGCAACTCGTGTTTTGAAAGGTAGTTGTTCAGAATAACCTGATGAATAAATCCTACGGGTCCGTTCCAGTTGTCTTCCGGTTTGGGTTCTGACAGGGCCAGGGTAAAGGTAAAGTTCGGGAAATTCTTTTCTATAGCCCTGAATTCCTCATAATAAAACACTTCTTTCCAGGAGCGGGCGCCATACCAGAAGGTTACTTTTCTTTTGGTTTCTTTCAGGGTATGGAAAAGGTGGAAGAGATGGGAACGCATGGGCGCCATTCCGGCCCCGCCACCAATAAACATCATTTCATTCTCATTGTCTTTCAGGAAAAATTCACCGTAAGGACCTGAAATAGTTACCTTGTCACCCGGTTTCCTTGAAAAAATGAAGGAGGAGCATATTCCGGGATTCACATTTTTAAAGCGGTTGATGGCGCGGTCCCATGGGGGGGTGGCAATACGGATATTCAGCATAATGATATTCCCTTCGGCAGGGTGGTTGGCCATGGAATAAGCCCGGTAAGTGGGTTCGGGGTTCTTCATTTTCAGGTCAAATATTCCGAATTTTTCCCATTCTTCCCTGAACTCAGGCTGGACATCCATGTCGCTGAAATTCACTTCGGTTTTGGGAACATCAATCTGGATATAGCCGCCCGATTTAAATTTAATGTGCTCGCCTTCGGGCAGTTTAACCACAAATTCCTTAATAAAGGTAGCCACGTTTTTATTGGACACCACTTCACATTCCCATTTTCTGACCCCAAGTACATGCTCAGGTACCAGTATCTTCATATCTTCCCTGATTTTCACCTGGCACCCAAGTCTCCAGTTCTGCTGCTGTTCTTTGCGGGTGAAATGGCCGGTTTCCGTAGCCAGAATGGAGCCTCCCCCTTCGACAACCTGGCAGCGGCATTGTGCACAGGTTCCACCGCCCCCGCAAGCTGAAGGCAGAAAGATTTGATTTTCGGCTAAGGTGGAGAGAAGTGTGCCACCGGGTTGAACCATAACATCCTTTTCATCATTGATGTTGATTTTAACCTCTCCGACGGCGGTAAGTTTAGCCCGGGCATATAAAAGTGCGGCAACCAGGATCAGTACAATCACCATAAAGGCAACAATACTGGAAAGGATGACCAATAATACAGATACTTCTGATATCATGATGATCAGTTTTTCAGGTTAGATTTTTATTCCCAGGAAACTCATAAAAGCAAGGCCCATCAATCCGGTGATGATAAAGGCAATACCCATCCCTTTCAAAGGAGCCGGGATGTTGTTGTACTTAAGGCGCTCACGGATGGCAGCCAGCAATACAATAGCCAAAGCCCAGCCAACCCCTGAACCCAATCCCCAGGAGAGCACTTCCCCGATGTTCTTGTATTCTCTTTGCTCCATAAACAGGGAACCGGCAAGAATCGCGCAGTTCACTGCGATGAGGGGCAGAAATATTCCCAGTGAATTGTACAATGCCGGAGAGAATTTCTCTACAATCATCTCCACCAGTTGAACCATTGCTGCAATGGTGGCAATGTACACCATAAAACTCAGGAAGGAAAGATCGACTTCCTTAAAGCTTTCTCCCAGCCAGGATAATGCGCCCGGTTTCATGACATACTCCAGCAGCAGGTAATTGACAGGTACCGTGATTATTTGTACAAAAATGACGGCAACTCCAAGACCCAGGGAGGTTTTCACCGTTTTCGAGACAGCAAGATAAGAGCACATGCCTATAAAAAAGGCGAAAATCATGTTGTCGATAAAAACCGACCGGATGAATATGTTGAAAATTTCCTGCATAACAAGTCAAGTTAAGCGTTATTCCTTTTCAATGAGCGATTTACTGAAACTTCGCTGAATCCAGATGATTACCCCGACGAGCAACAGGGCCATTGTAGGCATAATCATCAGTCCGTTGTTCACATACCCGGCATCATAGAATAACTTTGGGATAACATGAATACCAAAGATACTTCCGGAACCGAAAAGTTCCCGGATAAAAGCAACAACAATCAGGATCATGGCATAACCGGCCCCGTTACCTATACCATCCAAGAAGGAAGGCCAGGGTTTGTTCCCCATGGCATAGGCTTCCAACCGCCCCATAATGATGCAGTTGGTGATGATCAGCCCTACATAAACGGATAACTGCTTGCTGACGTCATATACAAATGCCCTGAGAAACTGATCGACCAGGATAACCATAGTGGCTACAACCACCAACTGAACAATAATTCTGATCCTTGGGGGTATATAATTACGCATGAAGGAGATGACAAGGTTGGAGAAGGCTGTGACTATGATGACGGAAATTCCCATCACGAGTGCAGGTTTCAGCTTGACCGTAACAGCCAGTGCAGAACAAATTCCGAGGATCTGCACGGTTACCGGATTCTGAAGGTTTAGCGGTCCGGTCAGCAAACCAAAGTTTTTTGAAGAAAAGATACTCATCGCAGCAAATATTTATTTACGGTTCTGAATAAAATAAGATTTGTATTGAACAAGACAAGAGTCCAGCATAGCTTCCAGCGCTTTAGAGGTGATGGTTCCTCCCGAAATGGCGTCGACAGCATGAGGGTCATCTTTGGGAGCGCCGCCTTTCAGCACTTTAACCGAGACAAAATTCAGGGAATCCCTGAAAATCTTTTTCCCCCGGAATGGTTCCTGAAACCAGTCGGTTGAAATTTCAGCGCCAAGTCCGGGTGTCTCTCCCTGATGGTCAAAATAAACGCCATAGATTGTGTTCATGTCAGGGAGTACCGAAAGGTAGCCCCAGATCGGTCCCCACAGACCCTTCCCCCTCAGCGGAAGAATATAAGCTACGGTGCCATTTTCCATTACGCCGACAAAAACAGGCAACGACCGTTGATCTGAAGGTTTGGAAATCTCCTTCTTCATATCCACGGTAAAGGCATCCAATCCTTCCTTTTTCATGCCTGTGCGGTCAATCACATAACTGTCGGTAATGAAACGGGCATATAAGTCAACAGCGTCATCGACTGTTGAAGGAATTCTGACTGAGGCCAGGATATTCCGTTTCTTTTCAATTTCTATGTTTTTGTCCTGAAACGGTTTTAACTGCATGGCAGCCAAAGACAGCAACAGGGCAATGACCACCACCATGATCACTGAAAAGGTAAAAATATAGGTATTACTGAAATTTTTCATGCCTCGGTATTTTAAGGGTTCACCTTGGGAACGCTTCTTTTCAGACGGCGTTTGATATGGGATTCAATGACGAAATAGTCGATCAGCGGAGCGCTGACGTTCATCAGGAGAATGGCCAGCATCATCCCTTCCGGATAGGCCGGGTTGAATATACGGATCATCACGGTAAAAACGCCGATGAGAAAACCATAAATCCATTTACCGCGTTCAGTATGGGAAGCTGTAACCGGATCGGTAGCCATAAACACTGTTCCGAAGGCAAATCCGCCCATCACCAGGTGGTAATAAGCCGGGATTTCCATATAACTGTTGGCCGGGAAAAGGTTGCAGATGCCACCCATAACCAGGGCACCCGCCACTACTGAAACCATGATTTTCCAGCTGCCGATGCCGGTGAAGATCAGTAAGGCGGCCCCAAGCAGGATGGCCAGTGTGGAAGTTTCCCCAATGGAGCCGGGGATGGTCCCCAGAAACATTTCCGAAAGTGAATAATGTCCAAAACCGGTGCCCAGCGCCAGACCAGCCAGAGGAGTCGCACCCGAGAAACCGTCAACAGGGGCGTTTTTGGTCAGGTCATAAATCCAAACCTCATCTCCGGTCATTTGGGCCGGATAGGCAAAAAAGAGGAATGCCCTGGCTAAAAGGGCTACATTCATAATGTTATAACCTGTTCCTCCGAAAATTTCCTTCCCGAAAATTACGGCGAAAATGGTGGCAAGCGCTACCATCCACAAGGGGATATTTACCGGAACAATCAACGGGATAAGCATTCCTGTAACGAGAAAACCCTCATTCACTTCATGCCCCCTGATTTGAGCAGTAATGAACTCAACGCCCAACCCGGTCACATAAGTAACTACTATGATGGGCAAAACCTTGAGGAAGCCAAACCAGAAGTTGGCCAAAATTCCTCTTTCGATGCCAAAAGCGAGACCATGCTGATAACCAATGTTCCAACTCCCGAAAAGCAGGGCAGGCAACAAGGCCAGCACGACAATGATCATGGTACGTTTAAGGTCTATGGCGTCGTGAATATGTACTCCCGATTTGGAAGTATGGTTAGGCGTGAAGAGAAAAGTCTCAAACGCATCAAATGTTGACCTGAATTTAGCCAACTTTCCACCTTCTTCAAACAGTGGCTTATTGTTGTCCAGGAATTTCCTTATTAGCTTCATTCCTCTATCTCTTTGATTTTTATCCCAATTCTTTAATCATCAAACGGATTCCCTTCCGGAGGATGTCCTGAACTTCTGTTTTGGAAGTACAGACATATTCACAAAGTGCAAGGTCCTCTTCAACTACCTCATAGATGCCCAATTTTTCCATCTTCTCAATATCATCGGCAATCACCGCTTTGATCAATTGTACGGGGAGAATATCCATGGGAACCACTTTTTCATACTGTCCGGTCATCACATAGGCTCTTTTTTCGCCGTGCAGGTTGGAATCAGGCCGGAAGGTTTTTTGGGGATTCAGCCAGGAAAAATAGGCATGAGACATACTGTGCTTGTCCAATCTTGGTTTGGCCCAGCCCAGAAACTCATAATAATCTCCTTCGGGGATGACCGTAACCATCGTATCAAGAAATCCGATGTACCCTTCCGGAGTGATTCTCTTTCCGGTAAGGACATTTCCGCTTATAATACGGACTCCGGTATTCGATTTAAGCCTGTTTTGAAGTATGGAATCCACGCTTGCCCCACATATGGTCCGGAAATAGCAGGGCGATTTCACTTCAGACCCAGCCAGGGCAATGATTTTGGAGAAATCGACAAACCCGGTTTCAAACAATCGCCCGATATACAACACACCCTGCGGGGAGATGGTCCAAACCACTTCTCCTTTGTTTACCGGATCGGTATGGTGAATCTGGACACCTGCATTTCCTGCCGGATGTGGTCCCTGGTAAAAGGTGATTTCCACATTTTTCATCGTCTTGCAGGGATGCTCCTGACCGGCAGGAAGCCCCAGATGAACCTTTCCGGTAGTCAGCCGGGTAAGTGCATTGAGTCCGGTTTGAAAGATCTTCTCTTCCCCTTTCAGGACAAAGGCATTGTCAGGGGCCAGGGGAGCCGAATCAAAAGCGGATACGAAAATACTTTTGGGCGTTTCGTTCGGTTTCGCCAGAATTCCGTAAGGCCTTCTCCTGAAAAAAGGCCACATACCGGCTTTCAGCAACAATTCCCTGACGGCTGATGGTTCCATGCTTAAGGGATTCGCCTGTCCAAAATCCACATTACCCCTTCCCTTTTCCGCCTTGACCACTATCTCAAGTATCTTCCTCCGTTCTCCCCGGTTGATGGCTACAACAACCCCGCTTACAGGAGACACAAAACTGATTTCGGGAAAACTTTTGTCATGACACAACTGTTCTCCGGCTTTTACTTCCTGACCCTGCACAACACTTAGTCGGGGGGTAAGACCGGGAAATTCTGAAGGTTTAATGGCATAAAATTCTGAACCTGAACTATTTTCAAGATGAGGTTCTGGTTTCCCTTCCATCCTGATATCAAGCCCTTTTTTAAGTCTAATCGTTTTTGACATATCAGAATTACCTTGTATGATTAACTTCGCCAAATTAAACAATTTAAGTTCATTTGCAGTAAATGAGAATTAAAAAGATTAGCCGGTAAAATATCGGGACTGGATGGTACGTTTTTTGACCATACTGCCAACCGGCTTACCGGATTTCTGAAAATTACACTTTTAGAACAGTCATGAATATTTTTTGTTCGCTATTAACACTGCTTTTGCTGATTCCTTCGTCAATGGTTCTGGCACAGAATGACCGTTACTACCATGAGAACAGGGTCAACAGGGAAGACATCAGGTCGGTAAAAATGTTCCGGCAGGGATTTGAACTTTCCAATCCGGTTCTTGAGTTGGGAGAAGATGCCCGCTTGGTGCTGAAATTCGATGACCTGTCGGGGGAGGTAAAAAATTACTGGTATACCATTCTGCATTGCGATGCTTCCTGGAATGAAAGCTTTCTGCGCCTGAACGACTATTTGGAAGGGTTTCCGGATAACCGGCTGGATGATTATGCCCGTTCATTCAATACCACTTTCCGTTATGTCAATTATTACCTGGAAATTCCGAATGACCGTGTCAGGCTGAAGCTGTCGGGAAATTATATCTTGTTGGTTTATGAAGACAACAATAAAGAAAAGCTTGTTCTTTCACGGCGGTTTTATGTGACTGAGCCTTTGGTCGACATAGCGGCGACCATTAAAAGAGCCACCAATGATGCGTATAAAGGGGAAAACCAGGAGATCGACTTTACCCTTTTTCATGAAAAACTGCGGATAGAAAACCCCAGGGACGAAGTCAGGGTTGTGGTCATGCAGAACAACCGGTACGACAATGCCATCACCAATCTGAAACCCCTGTTTATTCAGCAAAACAGGCTGATTTATGACTATTCCAAAGAAAATGTCTTTCCTGCAGGAAATGAATATCGCTATTTCGATACAAGGAATCACCGGGTTAATGGGGAAGGCGTTGAAGAGACCTCCTTTTTCCGGCCTTATTACCACATCACACTCGCGCCCTCCGAAGTAAGGGCCAATCAGCGCTTTTTCCCTTACCGGGAGATGAATGGCAGGTATGTGGTGGAAAGCCAGGAACGGGTTTCTGATTATGATGTGGAGTGCGACTACCAGTTTGTCCATTTCAGTCTTCCGCTGGAAGCTCCGCTGATGGGCGGTTCTATTTATGTCATGGGGGAACTGACCGGTTGGTCATTCAGCAAGTCCAATGAAATGACCTGGAATTTTGATACCGGAAGATATGAACTGACCCTGCTGCTGAAACAGGGTTATTACAACTACCTGTATGCGTATGTTCCGCAGGGTTCCAAAAAAGTGGACATTGCCAACCTGGAAGGGAGTTTCTGGGAAACAGAAAATGATTACCAGATTTTTGTCTACTACCGCAGCCCCGGTAACCGCAGCGACAGGCTGGTGGGGTACAGGCAGTTTAATTCTAAGGGAAACCCATGATTTCGGATTTACCTGAATTTCGGATTTCGGATGTACAATTTCGGATTTAAAGGCAAGAGAGACCGCAGGCAAATCCGAAATCTCAAATCCGAAATCCGAAATTATGTAAATCCGAAATCAAATTACCTGAGCACAATTTTTTTGATTTCACTTACCCGCCGGCTGGAAATCCTGAAATAATATACCCCTTTTGCATAGTTACGGAGATCGATTTCCTCTCCGGAAGAAACCTGGCTTTTTGAAAGGATTTTTTGGCCTGTTTCCGTTAATACCTCCAAAGAATATCCTGAAATTCCTGAAGGTAATACGACTTTCACAAAACGGTCGGTAATGGTAGGATAGACGCTTATGCCGTTATCCTCCAGATCCAGGACAGGTGTAGGATTTCCTTCCTGAAGCAAATCTACTGTTTGGGAAGCGAAACACCCCACGATGGTCAGCACGGCTTTTCTCTTTTGCAGCGGATTGGCTTCAGTTGAAACAGAGACAATGCCGTTTTCTGTGCTGAACGTTGGGGTCACAGTGACCCATTTTGAATCAGCCGATGCAGTCCAGGCAGAATTGGATTGGATGGTTACCGTTTTCAGGGCCGGTTCATGTGGAAAGACCAGGCTATTCCCGGATAAGGTCAGCGTACAAGGATCCTGCGTAACGGTAATGTTTTGGGTGGTATAGCAGCCCGTAATGGTGACATTTCCGCTTCGTTTCTTATTGGTATTATTCGCAGGTACTGACACCGAAACCACGCCCAGTTTCCTCCCGGTAGCGGGAGTAACCGTAATCCAGGGCGCATCAGCTGAAACGCTCCAGGAGCCGGTTGAAATTACCGAGGCTGATTTTATACCTTCAAAATAGGAGAAATCGAGGATGGTAGTGGTGACATCCAGTATGCAATAACTCTGCTGGATAACAGATATTTTCCGTGATGATCCGCAGGCTGTAACTTCAATGAAACCTGACCTTGCTGTTTGGCCGGTATTGGGCTGCACCTCGATTTTCAGGAAATCATTCTCCATTCCGTTGGTTGGAGATACACTTAGCCAGCAGCTTTCCGTAACCGCCTGCCAGGATGAATTGGCCGATACCCTTATGAATTTATAACCGGCATCCGGGTCAAATTCCACATTAAGGGCAGCCAGATCCATATAGCAAACCCCGTTTTGAGTCACTGTAATGGTCCGGTCTGCATTACACCCCTTAATGGTGACAACACCAGTCCTGCGGATATTCGTGATGTTTTCTGTGACAACGACCGAAAGGATTCCCCCTTCTGTGGAAGCAGCCGGCAAAACAGAAAGCCATTCTGCACTGGAAGTGGCTGTCCAGGAAGTACCCGTAGCAATAGTTACCGCTTGCTGAGCAGCTTCTGAATTGAAAAACAGGCTGGATGCCGAAAGGGCAAGGGAACAGGTTCCGTCCTGAATAACCACAATATTCAGGGTACTGTTGCATCCGGAGATGGCAATACTACCTGACCGCTGGCTGGAGCCCATATTGTCAGCAACTGAAATGAGCAGCGAATCTTTACCATTACCAATCCCCGGAGAAACGGAGATCCAGGGAGATCCTGAAGAGGTAAGCCAGGAAGCAGTGGCATTGATACCTATTTTTTTGCTGCCTTCCCGAACCGGGAAATATACCGTATCTGCAGATAAGGCCAGCGTACAGGTTCCCTTCTGAACCACCTTGATAATTCTGTCCTCATCACAACCGGTGACTTTTACTTCACAGGCCCTGTCCAGAAATCCTTCATTGGAAGGCACTGTAAAAGTTAAGGTCTGGTTGCCGGTTCCTGAGGTATTGGATACATTGACCCAGGGTACATCCACCAAAACCTTCCAGTTGGTATTGGAGTTGACGTTGATTTCACGAACTCCTCCGCTTACTTCATATTGCAGGGAATCTTTATTGACAGACAAAAGACATTCGAAGGTGGTTGCAGGCTGAATTCCTGTAACCATCATGTGAAGATCTGAAAAAGTATAAATATCACCGCACTGGGATGGAGTCAACAGGTTAAGCCTGTAATATCCGTTGGAACAACCGCCCCATCCCCAGTTGATGTGGTACTGGTCTTCATCGGTAAACCCATCCAGAACAAAGGCATGGCCTCCGGCCACATCATCCGGCTTATTGGGATCCAGAGGATCAAGAGCGCCATAAATGACTGGTCTGCTGTTCAGAATTTCCTTGTTGATCATACTTTTCCAGGTTTCAAAGCTATAGTTGCTCAGATACCGGAATGCAGGCTGCTTGTACTTGAAGTATTTGTAAAGCGCAGTGGCCACGCTCCCCTCATAGGCAGAACTTTCATAGGGGCCAAAGTCTGTTTCAAGCGATAAGGCACTGTGGTAACACAACTCTGCAATATCGGCATTGGCTACCCCAACCGGCGGTTGACCCGTCATATTCTCATAATTGTATTCTGCGTTGGCAAAGTTAGCCGACAATACGCCATAATCTGAAGCGTAGGTAACATTCCCGGTACCCACTCTCGGGTATTTAAAATAATAGATGACCTGGGCCATAGCCAGGGCTACACAGCCCACCGGACAAGTCCTTGCGGTGGCACGGTCTTGCGGGCAGAAAGAATTGTAAGGCGCTGGTGACTGGTTCCATTCAATGTTCTTCAGCAGGGGTTCCAGAACTTCCTTGCCCGCAGAAAAAATGGCCGGAGACGACAGGTTGGAAGCCCGTGCAAGTGCTACCTCTTTGACATACTGATCAAAGAGCAGCTGCTGGGCAGGATTTATCTCACATATTCCGGATTTGTCGGACCATGCAATAATATCGCTGATCCTTTCTTCCGCAGAAACAATAACAAAGCCTGGCTGATCATTCCTGTTGAAAATATAAAAAGCAGGTTCTTCCTTCAAAACGGCAGATTTCAGCCCATCCCTGCTGACATCGGTAAACGTGGTAAACAATTCAACATTTACTGTTGAAGCTGATTTTAAGGGGTTAGCCTTCCGCTCCAATTCTTTAAAAAAGGTGATGGCTTTGTATTTGGCACGGTCGGCCGGAATAACCTGGGAAAAAAGAGGGCCTGTCAGTAGTATAAACAATAACAGGAGCAGGGTAATTTTCTTCATAAACAGTATCAGACAAATTGTTCCAATAGCTCGATCCTTTTACTGATCGGCGGGTGAGTGGCAAAAACCTTATCAATGGAAAATCCTTTATCAATGGTTTGCGGATTTTCAATAAAAAGCTGGGAAACATCCCTGCTCCTGACCGCTTCAATCAGGGGGTCAGCAGAAATTTTCCGGAGGGCGCTGGCCAAAGCATAGGGCCTCCGCGTCAATTCTGCTGCACCGGCATCAGCCATGTATTCCCGCGAACGGGAAATGGCAAACCTCAGCAACAAAGAAATCAGATAGGCAATTCCTGAAATAACCAGCGCAATCAGGATAAGCGGGGCATTGTTTTTCCCTCTTCCCCCCAAATTTCCGAAACGGATGCCCCGGAACAACATGTTGGCAATGAATGAGAAAATCCCGACAAAAATGATGGACACCATCAACATCCTGACATCTTTGTTCCGGATATGTGTCAACTCATGGGCAATTACCCCTTCCAGTTCCTCATCGTTCAAATAGTTGATAATCCCCCGGGATAGGGAAATGGCATAACTTTTTTCATTAATACCGCTGGCGAAGGCATTCAGGGAATCATCTTCAATGATGTTGATGGCCGGCACAGGCATTCCGTTGGCAATACAGAGATTCTCCACCAGGTTGTACACCCGTTTGTTTTCCATCCTTTCCAACGGCCGGGAGGCAGTAGCCATCCTGATGATGGAAGAATGGAACAGCCAGGCAACCATAAACCAGACAATCGTCCCCAAAATGATGAAAGGGGCCGCCTGAACAAAAATGGATTCCGGAGTGGTCTCCATCTCCTTATTCACTGCAAAGAACAGGAAAAGATAAACCATCCCCAGCAAAAGCAGTGGAAAGGCAAACAGCATCAACACGGAATTGATGTTGTTTTTCCAGATTTGCGACTGTATGCCGACGTATTTCATTATTTAACAGAATCAGGTAGCAAGTATCAGGTATCAGGATATTTCGGATTTCGGATTTGCGATTTCGGATTTAAAGAAAGGAGAGACCGCAGGCATATCCGAAATCGTAAATCCGAAATCCGAAATTCTTAAAAGGAGATCTTCGGTGGCTCCTCCAGGTTGGCCCTGGTTTCCCCCAAATCGAACAAGGTCTCGCGTTTGAAACCAAAAGGACCGGCCAACATATTGGCAGGGAAGGTTTCGATACTGTTGTTGTACTCGGTCGTTGCACCGTTGAAAAAGCGACGGGCCGCCGCCAGTTTGTTCTCAATGTCGCTCAGTTCTTCCTGAAGCTGGAGAAAATTCTGGTTGGCTTTCAGATCAGGATAAGCTTCCACCTGCACTTTCAATCCCTGAAGGGCAGCTGACAACTTCCCTTCGGCAGCGATTTTCTCGTCAATGGAAGAGGCGCCCATAGCCGCAGTACGGGCCTCGGTAATGCGCGTCAGCAACTCCCTTTCATGGGTGGCATAGCCCTTGACCACTTCCACCAGTTGCGGAACCAGGTCATGTCTTTGTTTCAACTGTACGTCAATGTCGGCAAAAGCATTTTGCCTCTTGTTCCTCAAGCGGACCATCCGGTTATAAATTCCAATGACCCAGAAAACGAGAAGAACGACAATTCCCAAAAATACCAGTATTCCCATAATATTTTTTTTACAAATATAGCAGAGATAAAGTGATTACCCACCAATTTTTCGCTATCAGGCAAAAATAATACTTTTTTATCTTCTATTATACCAATGACGCGCAGCCAATGACCAATGACGCGCAGCCAATGACTAATGACGCGCAGCCAATGACCAATGACGCGCAGCCAATGACCTGCCTCCGAAAAGACTTTGGAAAATAAAACCGGTTCTTTATCGCTGGTTTTGAGAATTTTCATTACTTTTCGTCAATCATTGTA
The DNA here is from genome assembly GCA_027451165.1 of Prolixibacteraceae bacterium. Taxonomy (GTDB): domain Bacteria; phylum Bacteroidota; class Bacteroidia; order Bacteroidales; family Prolixibacteraceae; genus UBA1413. The sequence continues at coordinate 18,154 of DAIDJX010000025.1, forward strand.
ACCCGGAGAAGAATGGAAGAAGAGAAACTGACACAGGAGATCTTTCAGAAAATGGCACACCTTTGCAGCAGGTCAGAACAGTGCTCGCCCGATCTGATCAAAAAAATCAGGGAACTGGGCGGAAACAGCTTCATAACCCAATTGATCCTTGAACGGCTGGAAAAGGAAAACTACCTCAACGACCAGCGGTTTGTGACGACGTACGTCAGGGATAAATTTAAAATCAACAAGTGGGGCAGGGTGAAGATGCATTACTATCTTAAGATGAAGGGTTTGAATGAAGAGCTGATTCAGTCGGGATTTAACGAGATCAATAATGAAGAATATATTGAACTGCTGATCAAAACGATGAAAGAAAAAGCGAGGAGCATCCGGATTACCGACAAATATGAAAAAATGGGACAGGTGATCCGTTTTGCACAGGGACGTGGTTTTGAGCCGGGATTGATTCACCGTTATCTCCATCAGGTGATTTCCTGATTATTGCGAATTCTTCTTACTTTTGCCCCAAAATAATTCAGTATGGTATTTAAAGAACAGGTCAATGACCTTGTACAGCGCCGGGACGCGCTGAGGAGGCATCTTTGACTACGATGGGAAAATAACTCAACTTCAGGAAGAAGAATTAAAGACCCAGGATCCCGAATTCTGGACCAATCCCAAGACCGCCGAAAGCCAGATGAAAGTCATCCGGTCGCTGAAAGTGTGGACCGAAGGGTTTGATCGTGTGAATAAGACTACCGAAGATTTTCTGGTGCTGTATGAGTTTTTCGAAGCCGGTGAAGCCGCTGCGGAAGAGGTGGACAGTGCTTATGCAGAAACGCTGGCGGAAATTGAAGCTTTGGAGGCTAAGAACATGCTCCGGAATGAAGAAGACCGTTTGGGTGCTGTGCTGAGGATCAATGCCGGGGCAGGCGGTACAGAAAGCAACGATTGGGCGGATATGCTGCTCCGGATGTACACCCGCTGGGGTGAACAAAAAGGGTATGCTGTGAAAATCATGGATTTGCAACCAGGTGATGAGGCTGGTGTGAAAAGCTGTACCGTGGAATTTGAAGGGGAATATGCCTATGGTTACCTCAAGAGCGAAAACGGGGTGCACCGGCTGGTCAGACTGTCTCCCTTCAATGCACAGAACAAGCGGCAGACCTCCTTTACTTCGGTATTTGTGGCCCCCCTGGTGGATGACACCATTGAGGTAGAGATCAATCCGGCCGACATTACCTGGGACACCTTCCGCAGCAGTGGAGCTGGCGGGCAGAATGTCAACAAGGTGGAAACCGGAGTCCGGCTGCGACATGCTCCTTCGGGGATCATTATCGAAAATACGGAAAGCCGTTCCCAGCTGGGGAATAAGGAAAATGCCCTGCGACTGCTGAAATCACAGTTGTATGAAATAGAACTCCGGAAACGCCGGGAAAAAATCCAGGAGATTGAAGCTGGCAAGAAACGGATAGAATGGGGTTCCCAGATCCGCTCTTACACCCTTCAACCCTACAAACTGGTGAAAGATGTACGTACCGGCTATGAATCCGGCAATGCACAGGCGGTGCTCGATGGCGACCTCGACGGCTTCATCAAGGCCTACCTCATGGAATTCGGAGGGGAGTAATTGGAAAAGGGCCCTTCGACTTCGCTCAGGGACCGATGGGAGACGGTGTCAAAGGTTCTCCGGAGGAGATAAATATCAATAGAAAATGCGTCCCACTCAATCTCGTACCGTTGTTTGAAATGGCGCTGCAGCGATAAAGCTGAGATGGGAAACAGGAGACGGGTCACTCCGGAGGAGTGAAATGTGGGTAGAAAAAAAAACACCGAAGAACCCCGGCCTTCGTTTGAAAGACCGACTCTGTGGCAAATCAGCCAGTAGCAAGTATCCGGTAGCAAATAGCATAACATATATGAATCTGCTTATCCGATTGGTAAAAATATCAGATGCACAGGAAATACGGGCCATTTATGCTCCCTATGTAGAAACACCGGTGACGTTTGAGGAAAGCGTTCCGCCAGTCAGTGAGATAGTCTCCCGTATAAAATATATTACTACGCACCTGCCCTACCTGGTGTGCGAAATCGACGGGCATATTGCCGGCTATGCCTATGCCACAGATTTCCGGACACGGTCGGCTTAC
>DAIDJX010000026.1 GCA_027451165.1 Prolixibacteraceae bacterium
GAATATGTGGTTCCACCTGGCGGAAGACAACAGATTTCCGTAGTTATAGTTCATCTGTTCCTGAATGCCGAAGCGATCGTTGGACAGGTAACCGAAAATGGAAAAACGGTTATTGGAATTGGCTGTAAAAGTGAGTAATCCGTTGAGGTCATAAAATCCTGCAGAACTGTTCATTAAATCGGTATCCGGCATCTTGTGCAGGAGCCAGTTGGAGTATGAGCTTCTGCCGCCCAGATTGACCGACAGGTTTTTTGTCACGGGCAAATTAAGGCTTATTTTGCTGTTTAGCAATCCGATTCCCCCTCTGACTTTTACCTGATCATCATTTTGACCGCCCAGCCTGATATCCATCAGGGAAGAGGATCTTTCCCCGTAACGGGCCGGGATCCCTGCTTTCAGCAAAGTCACCCCTGAAATGTTGTCGGGATTGATGATGGAAGTCAATCCGAAAAGGTGTGACGGATTAAAGATGGGTACCTCTTCGATCAGGATCAGGTTTTGATCGGCGCTGCCCCCCCTCACGAATAAGCCGGTGCCGAATTCACCGCTCGACTGGATACCCGGCAGGAGGGTTACACTTTTCATGATGTCGAGGTCACCCAGCGAAACCGGCAGTTCACGGATCGATTTGTTGTCGAGTTTGATGAGGCTCATCTGGGTCCGCGAAACATTGAATTCTGCCTTGTCCTGCGTAACCACCACCTCCTGGATGTACACCGACTGGTTGAAAAGTTCGAGATCAGCCGTTCCGCTGCCGACCAGCCGGATATGCCTGACAGAAGGTTCATAACCGATAAAGGAGATCGTAACGTCAAATTCCCCCACCGGTAATTCCATCTGGTATTGCCCGTTGGCATCGGTGGTGGTTCCCTGTTTCAGTTTGTCGATATAGACTGAAACTCCGGGTAAGGTTTCCCCGGTTTTTCCGTCGGTGATCTTTCCCGACATCACCGCCCGCCGGTATTTTCCGAAGTCTTCCTTTTTTCCGACCAGAAGTGTGGATTTAGTGTCGGTGGCATCAAACCGATCATCTGCTGCGCTGGTTTCAATCATGACTACCGTAGCGCTGTCTACCCGGAGGTATGAGCATTTCCCGGTTACGGAAAGCAGGTACAGGAAATCCTCAGGTGTTCTGTTCAGGTTGGAAGCGGCCAGCTTTTTCCCTTCAAACCATTCGGGTTTGTAATAAAGGCGTACACCCCGGAGTTTTTCGAATTTCTCAATGAGTTGTCGGGCAGTGAGGTATTCCGGATTGTTGCTGATTGTATCTTTTGGCTGCTGTGCTTGTAGTTGATACACAGGAAACAATTGGAAAAGAAGTACTGCAATACAAACTGCTTTCAGGTTCAGATTCATTGATTTCTTTTTGCCAGTGTGGCAAGTAGTTATTAGATGCCGGAAATTATAAAAGGATTAATTGACACAGGGTATAAATTCTTTTCATATCCGGTGTTATTCCTCTGCAATCCGGTACAAACCCCGGTCAGTCCGCATCAAAATGGAATTGTCGACGATCGCTGGTGTGGCAAATACTTCACCAGGCAGTTTGTTTTCCGCAACCACTTCCAGTTCTGCCCCGGGTTTGAGCGCCATTGTTTCTCCTTTTATTGAAGTCAGCAGAATATAGCCTCCCGCATACACCGGGGAGGAATGGTATTTTGTTTTGAGTTTCCTCGAATTGAGAACCTCTCCCGATTTTGCGTCCAGGCACTGAAGGTTGTTCTCCGTGTCCACGGTGTAAATCAGGCCGCTGTATAGCAAAGGGGTAAGCAACTGCAGGGGAGGGGACTTGTGCCGCCAGAGGATGTGATCGTCGGCAATATCCCCTTTCCCGTCCGGATTTAGCGCGATCAGTTCGCAATAATCCTTGCCTTCAGGTGGGTGGACAAAACTGCTGTAAAAGAAAACCACTCCATTTGCGGAGAAAGGCATGGAAATCGTGGAATCGATCCCTTGTACCACCCGCCAGAGTTCCTTACCTGTTTCCGGGTCATAGGCAAAACAGGCGGCAGAACCATTTGAAATCAACTGGTCCTTTCCATTTACCGTTACAATGATGGGTGTGATGTAGGCTTTTTTCCCGATCCAGGGCATTGGATCATAGAGTTCTTTCGGCCGGTCGGTCCGCCAAACCGTAAGGCCGGTGGCTTTATCCAGAGCCGCAATATACTGAACATCTGTTCCTTCGACATGAACAATGAGAAAATCCTTGTAAATCAGTAATGAAGATCCCGGTCCCTGGACATGGTCACAGGTCAGGTCCGTTCGTTTCCAGATCACCTGACCATTGGACGTATTCAGACAGGCAGTTCCGTATGTTCCGAAGGTGACATAAACCCTTCCCTTTTCAAGGGCACAGGTTGGCGTTGCATACGTGTTGATGGCATGTTTTTTCTGCACAGAATCAGGTTTGAACAGCGCAATATCGAACATTTTCCTGCCGGTTTCCAGGTCGAGGCACAAGGCTTTCATTTCTGTTCCCGTCAGGTTGGCGGTGGTAATCCAGATTTGACCGTCATTCACCACCGGTGAAGACCAGCCTTTCCCTTCAATATCCGCTTTCCAGGCTATATTGGTGGTATCGTTCCAGTGCAGTGGCACCTTTGTAGCTCCGGAGATTCCGTCGAGCCGGTCTCCGCGGAAATGGGTCCAGCTTGCCTGCTGCGACCAACCTGCAAAACCAAAGGCTGTCAGGGTAAACATAATGGCGAGATGTTTCAGTTTTTTCATTATTGCAGAAATCAGGAATAGTTCTGTTTTACAACAGGATAAATGTAACAGCATTTTTGTTTCTTTCGGGTTTAATTCTGAATGTTGGGATGAAAAAATTTCCGGGAGTACTTTTCAGTTTTTTGTTGTTGCTATATTTCAACGTGGTATCAGGACAACAGATCTTTATCAACGAGATGATGTCGTCGAATGCAAACGCCATTGCCGATGAAGATGGCGATTATTCCGACTGGTTAGAATTGTATAACGCCGGGAATGTTCCGGTTCAGCTCAATGGATGGGGAATTTCAGACAACCGGGATAATCCGTTTAAATGGACCTTTCCGGAAGTATCTTTGGGTCCGGGAAATTTTCTGATGGTATGGGCTTCAGGAAAAAACCGCAGGCCAACAGCGGAGGAGCGGGTCCCCGGGATTATCCGTGAAGTATACAGCAATATCACAGGAACTACCATTCTTTCGCTGACCCAGCATCCTTCCTATCCTGCGTCTCCTTCGCTGAGGGAAAAGATAAGGGTGGGCTTTGAAGCGCCCAAAAATGTATCCTCCAACTACGGACAAAGGATGCATGGATTTATCAAACCACCGCAAACCGGCAGTTATACTTTCTGGATCTCCAGCGATGACAACGGTCAACTCTGGCTCAGTACAGATGAACAACCTTCCAATATCCGGATGATTGCCGAGGTTACCAATTGGACCAGTCCGCGGGAATGGGAAAAATATGCCCGGCAGAAGTCAGCTCCCGTATTTCTGGAACAGGACCGCCTGTATTACATCTCCGCCCTGATGAAACAAGGTACAGGCGGGGATAACCTGGCTGTAGGCTGGAAATTGCCAGACGGAACAAGCGATATGCCGGTGTCGGGACAATACCTGTATAGTTTGGGTGGTGAGTTACACACCAGTTTCAACCTCAGTGCCGGAGGAGAGGAGTTGGTGCTTACCCAGCCCGGAGGAACCATGGCAGATAAATATGTTCCGGTAGTCCTGACCCGGGATATCTCCTATGGTCGGATACCTGACGGGGGAAATGAACTGAAGTTTTTCAGCCAGCCAACTCCGGGAAAGCCAAACGCTGCACGGGGATATGGAGAAATCCTGACAGCACCGCAGTTTTCCCACTCCGGGGGATTTTATGACGCCCCATTTTCCCTTGACATTCAGGCTAAAGAGCAAGGTTCCACCATTCTTTACACCCTCGACGGATCGGTGCCGGATTCCCTGAACCTCAACGGAACCACTTACTCCTACCTGAACCAGTATCGACAGAAACCCAACACTGGTGCAGGTCCCTTGTTGTACCGGACGGTCAAAAGCCAGGTCTGGGGAGGACCCATTCAAATAACAGACCTTACCTCCAATCCGAACCAGCTGTCCCGCATATCCACGACTTATGATGCCAATCCCTGGTACTTCCCGACTACCATCATTGACAAGGCCGTGACGGTCAGGGCCCGGAGTGTCAAAGCAGGTGCCCTCCAGGGTGAGGTGGTGTCCAACACCTACTTTATAAGAAATCAGGGATTGAATCCATACCATTTGCCTGTAATTTCCTTCAAAACAGCTGAAAATAATCTCTTTGATTTTTACAAAGGTATTTATGTGGCTGGTGCTGATTTTGAAAACTGGCGTTCATCCAACCCTTCCGCAACAGCCAATGGTGGCACAACGGCCAATTATCACCGGGAAGGCGATGAATGGGAATACCCTGCCCACCTGGAGTATTTTGATGCTTCCGGGAACAGGAGACTGGCACAGGAAGTAGGTTTCAGGATTCATGGCAACTGGTCGAATGCCCACCCCTTTAAAAGCCTGAGAATTTATGCCCGGAATGAATATGGAAATTCACTCTTGTCCTGGCCTTTTTTCACAACCAGGAATGATTCGGCTTATAAAAGAATCATCCTGAGAAATTCGGGGAATGACATCTGGTACACGATGTTCCGGGATGCTGCCCTTCAGGAGATCGTCAGGCACCTCAATTTCGAGACCCAGGCCTGTCAACCTTCCGTATTGTTCATCAACGGGGAGTATTGGGGCATTCACAACATCCGTGAACGCTACGATAAGTATTATGTGGCCCGTCTATATGGTGTGGACCCGGAAAAGGTCGATATGCTGGAAAACAAGTGGGAAGCCTCTGAAGGCAGCAATACCCATTATGCAGCCATGATCGATTTTATCAGCAAAAACGGTTTGGGTGTTGAGAGTTATTATGACTGGGTGCAGACACAAATAGATGTCTCCGGTTTTATTGATTATCAGATTGCCCAGATATTTATTGTCAATACCGACTGGCCGGGTAACAACATCAAATTCTGGCGTCTGCAGACTGAAGATTTCCTGCCGGAAGCCGGCCCGGGCAGAGATGGCAGATGGCGCTGGATGATGTACGATACGGACTATTCCTTTGGTATTTATACTCCTACGGAATATTCCTTTGATATGATGACCTTTACCACCCTGGCCACCGGCACATCCTGGCCCAATCCCGACTGGTCAACCCTTTTGTTCCGGAAATTGCTGGAGAATGAAAATTTCCGGAACAGCTTTATTGTTCGGTTCTGTGATGAGTTGAACACGGCTTTCCTTCCCCAGGTGACCCAGGCGACCATCGACAGGATGCAGACAGCCATAGAACCAGAGATGTCGCGACATATCCAGCGGTGGAAAATGCCCTCCTCCCTTTCGCAGTGGTACAGCAATGTCAGTCAGATGCGTGATTTTGCCGGACAGCGTCCCTACTATGCCCGCAACCACCTCCGTCAGTTTTTCAAACTGGATGCTGACTACCTGCTGACCGCAGATGTTTCTGACCCCAATCACGGGTATGTAAAGGTCAATACCATCCCCATCCGGAAAGAAACCCGGGGAGTGGCAGCTAATCCCTATCCATGGAATGGTACCTATTTCCGGAAAGTGGCTTTGCGGCTGGAGGCTGTTCCTTTACCCGGTTATGAGTTTGCAGGTTGGACCGGGCAAAATTTCTCTTCTACGGATTCAGTCCTGGAGTTAAAGCCGGATGGAAACCTGTCGGTCAAAGCCCTTTTCCGGAAATCAGACCACCAAATCGCCACAAAGCCGGAGATTATCCAACCTGTCAACGGTTCCATGGTAGGGAAACTGATCATGATCCAGTGGTCGGAGGTAACCGGGACAAAGACTTACGAACTTCAGGTGGCGGATAATCGTGATTTCATTCTGCCCTTCCTGTCAGAGAGCGGGATACAGAATACCGTTTATCCGGTCATCCTGTCCGGAAACGGAACCACCTGTTACGCCAGGGTAAGAGCCTTTGACAATTCCGGAGCAGGACGCTGGTCAGATACCATCTCTTTTCAAACCGTGGTAACCGCAGCTGAAGATCAGAACACAGTGCCCCTGAATGCTGTGGTTTTTCCGAATCCCTTTTCTGCGGAGGCTTTCCTGGAACTGAATCTTGACCGGCCGTGTACCGTCAAAATAGAGATCTTTACCCTGACTGGGAACAAAATCGCCGATGTGGCTGAAGATTATGTACCTGCAGGAATGCACCGCATCCGGATCGAAGGGAAGAGTCTTCCGCACGGACCCGTCATCCTGACCGGAAGAACAGGATCCGGGCCCTTCAGAATAAAACTGATGCATCAATAAGAGGTATCGTTTTCAATGGCTTTCACAGAAGGGAAAAGACTATTGGCTGGATTTAACAGCCCTGACACCGATTTCATTTTATTTACCGGGAGGGATTCAATTATTTTGTAACTTGTAACGCTAACCGGAACTGCTTACCGTGAAAAAAAGGACGATTTATCTGATCCACGCCTTGTACTGGTTTTATATTCTGAATCAGTCATTGTTTCCCATGTACATAGGTAAACTGGAGGAAGCCAACCTGCCGGTCGGCAACTATATTAAAGATGTATTCATCTCCGTTTTCCTGAATGTCATTTCCTTTTATTCCATCTATTTCACCGTTCCCAGGATCATAAGGTCCGGGAAAAAGCTGGCCATGGCTGGCTTGCTGCTGGTCACCATCGGTGCGCTGGTAGGGTTGCGTATACTCCTCAGCTATTCCTTCTGGAAGTTGGCCGGGAATATACCCGATGAGGAACTGACTGTAGGCTGGAGCTGGGTTTGGAACGAACTGCGGCTGGTGATCATTACCGGAATCTATGCCGTCCTGATTTACTATTTCATCAAAGCCATTGAAACCGAAAAACTGAGAAGTGAACTGGTACAGCAACGGCAGGCCGGGGAACTGGCCCTGCTGAAATCACAGGTAAATCCCCATTTCCTGTTCAATACCCTCAACAACATTTATTCCCTGGTCTATCAGAAGTCGGATGAGGCCCCGGAGGCAGTCATGAAGTTTTCCTCCATCATGCGCTACGTTCTGTATGATTCCCGCGCTGAGAAAGTTTTGTTGGACAAGGAAATTGAATACCTGGTCAGCTATATTGAGCTGCAGAAGCTTCGGATCAGGGAGCCTGATTTTGTTTCCCTGCGTGTGGAAGGAAACGGCGAAGGACTTACCATCGCCCCCATGCTCCTGATCCCCTTTGTGGAGAATGCGTTTAAACATGCCGGGAAAGAAAATATTCCGGCCATAACGGTTAAGCTCTTCTCAGACCAGAGCCAGGTAAGATTTGAGGTAACCAACTATAAACAGTCAGATATACAGGTTATTGAGAAGCCATTCAGCGGTGTTGGTATCGCAAACATACGCCGGAGGCTGGAGCTGATCTATCCGGGAAGGCATCACCTGGAAATTTCCGAAGAGAAGAACCAGTTTAAAGTCCAATTATTAATAAAACCCTGAAATGAAAATCAACTGTATTGCCGTGGATGATGAACCACTTGCCCTGGACATCATTTCAGCCTATTGTGCCAAAATGCCATTCCTGAATCTTCAGAAGACTTTTGACAATGCCCTTGACACCCTGGAATACCTGAGGAACAATCCTGTTGACCTTATTTTCCTCGATATTCAAATGGGTGGGTTGACCGGCATTCAGTTGCTTAATGCCCTTAAAAACAAACCCCATGTAATCCTTACCACTGCTTTTGACTCCTATGCCGTTCAGGGATTTGACCTGGATGTTACAGATTATTTGCTTAAACCCATTTCTTTTGAACGGTTTATAAAAGGGGTAAACAAAGTGTACGAAAAGATTCAATCCGAAACAACAACAATCCCCCAGGAAAAATCTGCTCCTCTATCCCCTCAGGAGACTGAGCCAACCTGTTTTTTTGTTAAAACAGAAACCCGCATTGAAAAAGTTAATGCTGCAGACATCCTTTACGTGGAAGGGATGAGCGATTACTGGCGGATTGTAACGACCTCCAAACGGATCATGACGCTGATGAACGCCAAAGGAATCGAGGAGATGCTTCGGGAACCCCGTTTTTGCAGGGTTCATAAATCTTATTTTATTGCCCTTGACAAGATCGATTTTGTTGAAAGAAAGCACATCAAAATCGGAAATGAAAGAATTCCGATCAGTGATACCTACCAAAAACGGTTTTTTGAGCTGATCGAGAAAAAGAAAAGTAACTGAACAGGATTTCATTGTTCTGAAGCGATCTGTAAAACGGCCTCTTTTTCCGGCAAGTTGCTTCGATTCCCCGACAACTCCTTCATCGACTTTTTCAGGAGATTCACAGAATAGATTTGTTTCATCATCAGTTGCTTAGCTATCTTTATTATCGCTAAGAAAACAGATTTGTTCATTAAATTTAAACAGTAAAGCCATGAAAAAGTTAATTTTTTTGTTCGTTCTTGTTTTGTTTGTCTGGGTGGCAAAAGCCGCTGATGAACTGGACTTTGTTTATGTGAATGGGGTAACCTACTTCAGTGAGGACATCAAAGTCAGTGCTACCAATGCCCGCATCACCACTGAAAACGGGCTGATCCTAAAAGCTCCGCTGGAAAAGGTGGATGCTTACCGGGTGGATGGAAAACTTTATGAACGTCTGCCCCTCATATGTACCGATGGGAAAAGCAAGGGTACCGCTTTGATGGAATTTGTCACCCAGCACAATGGGCTGAGGCTTTACAAACTCGTGAATTGCCGTATGAATACTCCTGAAAACTGCCGTTTTGCCGACAGTGCCAATCAGGAATGCGTCTATTTAGTCTTCAAGGATGGTCAAATGTATCTTCATGTAAATCAGAAGAATGCAGAAACGGTCTTTCCGTTCTTTCATGTGAAATACGCTTGTAACAGTTAGTTAATAATTCAGAATGTGACCGGCAACAAATCTCCCTTTGTTGCCGGTTTTTTTATGTACCGGTCAGCGTTCCCTGAGCGGCAATAACACCCTGAATTCACTTCCCTTTCCAGGTTCACTTTCCACTTCGATTCTACCCTGGTGCTTTGAAACGAATTCCTGGCATAAAATAAGTCCAAGTCCGGAACCGGGTTCCTTTTCGGTACCCCTCGTTTTGTGGGAAGAGTCTATTTCAAAGAGTTTTTTCAGGGTCTCCTGTTCAATTCCCAGTCCGTTGTCCTTTACACAAATCCTGCAAAATCCGTCCGTTTCAGACAAATCCACCATTACCTTTCCGTTTTGCGGGGTGAATTTCAAAGCATTTGTCAGCAGGTTCCGCAGGATTGTCCTGATCATGTTGATATCACCCGGGACCACAAGATCCTCCTTTATTTCAGCGGTGATGGATATGTTCTTTTTAACGGCATGTGCCTCAACCAGACTTAAACCCTCTTCGATCACGCTTCTCATATCGACCGGTTCAGGATGGAAGACCATGGTTCCTGTTTGGGATCTTGCCCACAGCAACAGATTTTCCAGCAGTTCATAAGCCTGATGGGATGAATCTTTGATATTTTCCAATGATTTACGCATTTTACCCGGCTCAGTGCTTTCCATGTTCATCAGTAATACCTCTGACAGGCCGATGATGGTGTTAAAGGGATTGCGGAGGTCATGAGCTATGATGGAAAAGAATTTGTCTTTTGAGGCGTTCAGTTCATGCAGTTCTTTGTTTTTATTCAGAATTTCCGATTTCTGTTCCTCGATCTGACGCGTTCTTTCGCTCACTTTTTCTTCCAGAAGTCTTTTATCGGAAAGATGTTTGTGCTCCCTCCTTTTAAACAGGGTGAGTACCACCAAAAGGGCGGCAACGATGTAGGAAAGCATGGCCAGGTTGCTCATCCACCAGGGCGCTTTAACGACAATATGAAGCGTTGCTCCCTGTTCATTCCACAGTCCGTCACTGTTGGATCCCCTGATCCTCAGCCGGTATTCACCGGAAGAAAGATTATAAAAAGAGACGAACCTGCGGGTTCCTATGTCGACCCATTCCTCATCCATCCCTTCAAAATGATACATATACCTGTTTTTTGACGGATGGGTAAATTCAAGGGCTGCAAATTCGATGGTCAGGGAGTTTTCATTGTGGGGCAATACCAGGCGGTTTGTTTTTTCCACATTGATGTATTCCCTGATTCCTTTTTTTAATTTGTAGACTGAAGTGATCACTACAGGTGGGATATAGGGGTTATTCCTCAGGGAATCGGGATAAAAGGCATTTAGACCGTTCATGCCCCCGAAAAATACTTCGCCGTCATCGCTTACAAATGAGGCATTCAGGTTAAATTCCGGGCTTTGCATGCCATCTTCCACTGAAAAAGTATGAAATGTTCCCGGTTTCGGATCAAAATGGCAAAGACCATTACCGGTTGCCACCCAGATACCGTTGCTCTTATCCCGCTGAATGCTGTAAACCAGGTTTCCCGGCAACCCATGTTCCTGTGTATACCAGGTAAAGGAGGAATCTTTTTTGGAAAACCTGTCGATGTAAGAACTGGTTCCAATCCAGATATCCCCGCTTTGATCCTCACACAACGATGTGACGAAATCGTCTGAAAGCGCTTTGTCTCCACCTTCACTTTTCCCAAAATGACGAATACTGCCTGTGGCAGGATTTAACAGATCCAGGCCTTCCGTGGTGGCGATCCAGATGAGTGAATGGCTGTCTTCAAGAACATCATAAACCAGGTTTCCACTGATCCTGTACTGCTCCTGCGCTGTTGCATGGAACCTGGAAGTTTGCCGCTGCAACGGATTGACCTTGAAAAGCCCGTTCTGGGTAGCCACCCAGTAATTCTTCAACCGGTCCTGTATCATGGTGAAAATCCGGAGTCCCCTGAAATCAGGAAGTGCAGGGTTTCCGGAGAAAGAGGATGGCCGGATAAAACTTCCGGATTTTTCCTGCCAGACCAGCAGGCCATCCCGGGTGCCGATCCAAAGCATATCCTTATCATCTTTAAAAATAGAATGGACATAGTTATCCGGAATGTAATTCTTACCACTGTGATGGGATGAAAAATGTTCCACTTTCCCGGTTGATCTGTCGAAAATATTGAAGCCCTGTCCCCAGTTGCCGATCCAGAGTTTCCCTTTTTCATCTTTGTACACTGACGCGATGATGTTCCCTGCCAGATTAACGGAGGAAGGAGAGCCGCTGTTCCGGTAAAGGTTGAACTTTTGCTTCTTCAGGTCTGTCCGGCTAACACCTGACAATGTTCCTATCCAAAGATTCCCTGACCGGTCAGGGAACAAGGATAAAATAATGTTATGTGCGATGGCGCTGTTTTCTTCAGTAAAACGCTCTAAAACTTCATTCCCGTTGTAATCCTTCATCAGCACATTAAGTCCTCCTCCTTCGGTGGCAATCCATAAATTTCCCGAACTATCGGCTGTGATTGCCCTGACAGTATTGTTAATCAGGTAGTTGCTGTTGCCGGGAATGTTTTTATATTGCAGGAACGATTTATCATTTTCCCGGTACCGGTACAATCCGGATGGGGTGCCAATCCAGAGGTTTCCCTGTTTATCCCTGAATAAAGCTGAGATCAGTTGATTGCCAGGGTTAAGGGATCCGGGTAAATCACGGGCAAAAACCTCAAATTTACCGGAGTCGGGAGTGAAGCAAGCCAAACCGTTCGGGGAACCGATCCAGATTTTATGGTCAGGATCTATGAGAAGGGGGATATTCCAGTCTTTAATACTTTCATCAATGGGGACAGGGGAGAGAAAATGCCGGAAAGATAATTTTTCAGGATCGCAGATCGATAAAACGGGCGGGGTATTGATCAGAATTGTCCCATCACCGGCTGTCTTCACATCGTAAATATATTCGGTGATGTTTCCGGCATAAGGTGTGGAATAATGAATCCTTTCGAATCGCTTCTCTTTGAAAAGATAACGGTTCAATCCTCCTTTGGTGCCGATCCAAAGATTTCCCTGCTTGTCTTCGGTAATGCTGTAAATCCAGTTGTTGGAAATGGAAGTAGTGTCGTTGGGTTTAAAGATGAACACTTCAAAACTATAACCGTCGAAGCGGTTTAACCCGTTTTGGGTGCCGAACCACATAAATCCGCGGGAGTCCTGGTATATGCAGTTGACCACCGACTGTGAAAGGCCGTCGGAGATGGAGAATCCGGAGAAGAAACGCTGCTGGCAATGGCCTTTCAGGAAAAAAACAAAAAAAAGGCAGGAGATAATAAGCTTGTTCATTGTAGTTACATGGCGGATGCAAGATACATTTTCCATGGGAAAAATGCAAGCAATCTTCCTGTTTATGGCATCGGGAGAGTTACCCGTTACAGAATCTCACCGGACACATGCCTTGCCCTTGACGCAAAAGTACTTGGCGAAATTCCTTCGATCTTCTGAAAGGTCGTTCTGAAGGCATTCCTGTTGGAAAAACCCGAAAGCATACCGATGGCCTCCAGGGTCATCTCATTGGTTTTCCCTTCCCGAATCAGCTTTTTAGCATGTCTTACCCTCCATTCATTTCTGTAATCATGGAATGGTTGCTTTTTCACCTCTTTAAAGAAATAACCGAGATGATGTGTGGGTACTCCCAATGGAACTGAGATCTGAGACAAATTTAAATCAGGCTGGAGATATGGCTTGTATTCTTCCATGTATGCATCCACCTGTTGCCCGAGGGAATCAAGATAACTGTTCTCCAGATGGAGCTGTTTTTTGATGGTATCCGAAATGACTTTCTCAGGATAACCTTCTTCTCTGGTATCCATCAGCGAAGAAGGTAACCGGGGCAAGCCATATAATATGGAGGGAAAAAAAAATGGCGTGATGAGTAACCCGATCAATCCAAGTGCAGATAAACTGCGCAATAAATTGATGTGAAAATAGTAATCGGAAAACTCCATTTTAAAGCCCCGGATGATCAGATGGATCTGGGTGATGACCAGTATCAGTAAAAATGCCAGTAACAGGCACAACCAATTTTTCATAAACAACTGTTTGGAAAAAACAGCTGTTTCTTTTCCCTTTTTCAGGTAGCTGCACAACAATCCCAAAGACCAGAGGGTATATCCTAAAACAAGCAAAGGGCGGATCACATATTCTAAGGAAACCGGTAAAAAACCTGTAAGAATGGTTGACTGGAATTCCTGAATGAAACTTGTATCCTGAACCAATGCCTTGGCCGTTTCCACTTTCTCCTGCCAGGGAACCAGCGTTTGGGGAAAGGCAATTATGAGATAAATGATTAGGGGCAAAAGATGCCCTATGTCCCTTCTTGTCAGCCTGGGATCATCTTTAAGGACGCTCCGGAAGTACCAGTAAAGCATCGGTCCTATCAAATACACCGGAGCGCTGATGATGGCAAAGTTGACCAGAAAAAGGCTGATCAGGGTAACAGATTTTGAATAAAGCAGAATATACTGATAAAAACTGTAAAGGCTCAGGAATAAAAAAAATAAACCCAGGTATAACGTGGATTGATTTTTCTTCACGTTGAATGAAATCAATATGGCAGACAATAATATTCCCAGTATGGAGAAAAATATCAGCATGATTTGATTAAGGAGCATAAAAATAATCAAATGAAATATATGAATTAACAATAGTTTTGTAAAAAATTTCTTTCAAAGATTATGGCCAGATACCCTTACAGGCTGATATCCGCCACACTGATCATTACTGTAGTACTCTGTATTTCATGCAGCAATCCATCAGGGAAACACGATGGGTCTTCCGGGTCTCATCCGGATTCTCTCCACGAGCAATCAGAGATTGGATTTACTCCTGCATGTGCATCATTGGTTTCTCCGGAGAACCCTCTTCCGGGCGATACTTTCCGGATCATTTCCACCGGAGGAAAGGAAATTCTGAAAGCTGAAATCACTGTCTTGGGACCTTCAGGACAGATAAAGCCTTTGAGAACCCGTTCCGGAGGAGCAATTCCCTCCTGGAGGGTGGATGAATTCAGGACAGAGATAGCAGGCGAATACAGCGTAAAGGGTTTAACAGGAAATGATAAACTCCCTTCCCTGAAGTTCCACATTGGAGGGGATAGCCATGAAAAGTCCGGAACAGGCTTTCTACTCCGTCCGGAGGGCTGGACTCCCGCGATGGAGGAACTCTATTCCGCCTGGATCAGTGCGCTTTTTGACGGTTACGGCGAAGACCGCTCCTGGAAATCCCTCCATGAAGTGACTCAAAAAAAAGAGAACAACTTCCTGTATAACTTCCTTTCACGGGGGGAAGATGACCCCGGAAGAAAGGGAAGCGTGGTGATGCAGCCCGATTGTGCCGACAATCCTTACTTTTTCAGGGCTTATTTTGCCTGGAAGCTGGGCCTTCCCTTTGGATTCCATATCTGCGACCGCGGGTACCTGGGGAAAAGCCCGTCAACAGGCGCCTGGGTGACCGCCACTTCTCCTGTCCCTGGTCCTGTCCCTGTTTCTTCGTTTAATGTCTTCCTCCGGAAAGTGATGAATGGCGTGCATTCCGGCAGCGCCCGTACCGCGCTGAATAACAACAGTTCTGATTATTATCCGGTGGCCCTCAACCATAATTCCATTCGCCCCGGAGTGGTGTATGCCGATCCTTACGGTCACACCTTTGTTATTGTCCGCTGGATCCCTCAATCCCGTAAACAACCCGGAATCCTGCTGGCTGTTGATGCCCAGCCCGACGGAACCATTGCCATCAAACGTTTCTGGAAAGGGAATTTTCTCTTCAATACCAAAGAGGTGGTGGGAGAGCCGGGATTCAAAGCCTTCCGGCCAATCGTTCCGGACCAGGGGAGTTGGGGCTTATTGAAAAACAATGCGCTGACTGAAAGTTCCGGATTTGTTCCGTTTTCCACAGAACAATTAAACCTGGAACCTGAAACCTTTTACCATAAAATGGAGCAGCTGATCAATCCGGAACCCATGGATCCGGAAAACGCACTTACCGGCCTGATCAATGCACTTCACGAACAGTTGCAGGTCAGGGTGAACTCCGTAGCCAACGGAGAAGCCTGGTTTAAAGCACATCCCGGCGGGGTGATTCCCATGCCCGGATCTGCCAATGGCCTCTTCCAGACCGGCGGTGACTGGGAGAATTACTCCACCCCCAACCGGGACCTCAGGCTGCTGATTGCCATTGATGCCGTCCTCCAATTTCCGGAACAGGTGGCCAGGTTTCCCGAAGATTATAAAATATCAGGATTATCATCCACAACAAAAATTCAGGAAAAACTGCAGAAATCACTCCTGAATCAGGTTGAAAAACTAAGCTTTGACTATACCCGGTCGGATGGATCCACATGGCCATTGACACTCAAAGAAATTCTCGACAGGCGCGAAGCCTTTGAAATGGGCTGGAACCCGAACGACGGGCCCGAAATCCGCTGGGGCGCTCCGGAAGGCAGCGAAGAAAGATCGACCTGCAAAAGAAAAGCCCCTGCAGCTCAGCTGGAAAAGATGAAATCTTTCCGGAAGTGGTTTCAGCAAAGGTTGCACCCGCCCACATAGTCTGAACAATGATTTTTGGGATTAAATTGATTTATATGATTGCCTGACATGAAAAAGGTTCCGATCTCTTTGAAAAGATCGGAACCTTATGGAGATTCCTCATTTAGCCCTCAGATATTGCAGCGGCCACTGAGTCTCCACTCCAAGCTCCTTTGCTGCCTGAAGCGGGAAGTAGGGATTTCGTAGCGCTTCTCTTCCGAAAAGAATCAAATCGGCCTGCCCGTTGTTCAGAATATTCTCTGCCTGCTGCGCACCGGTGATGAGTCCCACCGCACTGGTCATTATCCCGGTCTCTTTTCTGATTCTTTCCGCAAAAGGGATCTGGTATCCTGGACCCAACACGATTTTCTGGTAAGGGACCAATCCTCCGGAGGAACAGTCGATGAGGTCAACACCTTCCGTTTTTAATACGGAAGCCAGTTGTACAGCCTCATCAATGTTCCAGCCCCCTTCATACCAGTCAGTGGCAGAAATGCGCACGAATAACGGTTTTCCTTCCGGCCAGACCATTTTGACCTTTCTGACGATTTCAACCAGGAGGCGGATTCGATTCTCAAAGCAACCCCCGTATTGATCGGTTCGATGGTTACTAAGCGGGGAGAGAAATTCATGGATAAGGTAACCATGGGCGGCGTGGATTTCAATGATATCATAACCTGCATCTAAAGCACGGGTTGAGGCAAGTTTAAAACTTTCCTCAACGGATTGTATATCCTCAAAGGTCATTTCCCTCGGGGGGATATTGTCAGCATTAAAGGGGATAGCCGACGGGCCAATGGTTTCCCAGCCTCCCTGTTCCGGAGAGAGTTGCTGTCCGCCTTTCCAGGGCATGTCACAGCTTCCCTTCCTGCCAGCATGGGCGATCTGGATGGCAGCATGTGCACCCTGGTAGTGGATGAACCGCGTGATCTGCTTCAGCTTGTCAACATGATCATCTTTGTATATGCCCAGATCCTGTGGTGTAATGCGGCCTTCCAGGGATACAGCGGAAGCTTCCTGGATAATCAGGCCGAAACCTCCGCTTGCCCGTGTACCGTAATGCACCAGGTGCCAGTCGGATGCAAATCCGTCGGTGGCAGAATATTGGTCCATGGGAGAAACTGCCATCCTGTTTTTCAGGGTGATGCCTTTGATCTTACAGGCTGAAAACAAGTTCGTTGCCATAAGCATGTATTTTCAGGATTGTGAATGAATTCTGACGCGAAAATAAGTATCCGGCAGGATCTTTCATCTGCTTTCATCAAATCTTTAGCCGACCTGACCGGAAAATAGCCTGGATTTTATCTTATACCGGCATCAGGTTAACTATAAAATGGCTACATTGTGCACCTGAACCGAATTAAATCTGATCATCATGGCTCCGATGGCTTTGGTATCTGTTCTGGTGCTTGCCAGTATTGGATTCATCATTTTGCTCACCTCAAAGTTTCGCGTCAACGCTTTTGTTTCTTTGTTCCTGGTGTCGCTTTTTCTGGCGCTTACCGTGATGCCGGAGAAGGATATCGTGAAGATCTTGAAAGATGGTTTTGGGGGAACTACCGCTTCGATTGGATTATTGATCATCCTGGGAGCCATCATTGCGGTCATCCTGGATAAAAGCGGGGGAGCGCTGAGCATTGCCCGGTATGTACTTTCCAAAACCGGGGAGAAAAAAGCCCCGGCAGCGCTGGGAATCACCGGTTTTGTTGCCGGAATGCCCATTTTCTGCGATTCCGGATTCATCATCCTGAGCGGACTTGCCCGCTCCTTCAGCAGCCGCACCGGCATAGCCATGCCTTTGATTGCCGGCGTCTTAGCCAGTTCACTTTACTCTGTGCACTGCCTGATTCCGCCCCATCCGGGCGCACTGGCTGCCGCAGGGATCATTGATGCTCCCATTGGTAACCTGATCCTGGCAGGGACCCTCTTTGCCATACCTGCCGCACTTTCCGCTTATTTCTGGATAAAGTGGATTACTAAGGGGAAAGGTTATTTGCCGGCAAAATCTGTTTTGCCCGAAAATCAGCAGGAAAGCGTAGCTTCTCCTCCGGTCTGGATGGCTTTATTGCCCATTGTGATGCCCCTGTTGCTGATTTCTGTCAACTCCCTGCTTACCATCCTTTACCCGGGATCCGTCAACGGCGTGGTGAGATTTCTCGTTTTTACCGGACAGCCTGTTATTGCCTTGTCAGTTGGGGTGCTGTGCGCCTTACTTTTAGTCCGGAATGGGGGCATGAATTCGCTGAACAGCTTGTTTGATTCCGCCGTTGAAAAAGCCGGGCCTATCATCATTGTTACGGCAGCCGGCGGCATGTTTGGACTGGTCATTAAGGAAACCGGTGTTGGGGCTGCTGCCGGTGAATTGTTAAGCCAGTCAGGCGTTGCGCTTCTGGTGCCTTTTCTCATTGCGCTGGTGATGAAAACAGCCCAGGGATCCTCCACGGTAGCCATCATTACGGCCTCTTCGTTTGTGGCGCCCATGCTGGCCCAACTTGGCCTTGATTCGGAATGGGGAAAGATCCTGACTCTTCTCTCCCTGGGCGCCGGTTCCATGGTGGCTTCTCATGCCAACGATTCCTATTTCTGGGTAGTGTCGAAGTTTTCGGAAATTTCCCCGGGTGTGACCCTCAGGGTACATACCACCGCGACCATTGTCATGGGAATTACTGTTTTTGCGTGCATCATGATTGCTTCATTATTTATACTTTAATTTTTTTCACCGGCGGATGAATATGCCGGGAAAAAATGGACCTTTGTCCGCTGTAACAACATTTCCATGCATAGGCAAAAAAAAGTGCGGACAGCCAGCTTGTCCATCTTTTCCAATGTTTTTCTGATCATCCTGAAGGTCATAGCAGGGATCATCAGCGGATCGGTGAGTATTATTTCAGAAGCCATTCATTCTGCCATGGACCTGTTGGCTGCTGTAATTGCTTTTTTTTCCGTCAGGGTCTCAGACTTGCCACCCGATGCCAGGCATCCATACGGGCACGGGAAATATGAGAATGTTTCCGGAGTCATAGAGGCAGTACTGATCTTTATTGCAGCCATTTGGATCATCTATGAAGCTGTTCATAAATTAATCGCCCCTGTTCCCGTTGAAAATGTCGGAATTGGTACCGTAGTCATGGCAGTATCGGCAGTTGTCAATTTTTTTGTTTCCCGGCGTTTATACAAAGTAGCAAAAGAAAAAGAGCTTGTGATAGAATTCGAATATCAAACAAACAAATGAACCC
>DAIDJX010000027.1 GCA_027451165.1 Prolixibacteraceae bacterium
CTTCCTTCCCGCCCGGAAACCGGGTATGGGTATATCCAGAGAGGTGAAAAAGTAGGGTTTAAAAACATGGAAAATCTTTATCAGGTGAAGATTTTTACCGAAAAGCCCGATCTCCCCATGGCCAAAATCTTCATCGAAAGCGGAGAATTTTACTGGAATTCAGGAATTTTCCTTTGGTCGCTGAACTCCATTATGCATGCTTTTGAGGCCCACCTTCCGGAAGTGGCCACCCTGTTTGCCGAAGGGGAACGCCTTTACAATACTTCCAGCGAAAGCGCATTTATCAAAAAAATCTATTCCGAATGTATGGGCATTTCCATCGATTACGGGATCATGGAAAAATCGAACAATGTCTATGTCCTCACAGCTGATTTCGGCTGGACTGACCTGGGAACCTGGGGGTCGTTCTACGAAAACAAGGTCAAAAATGAATCCGGAAACGTACTGGAAGGGAAAAGAGTCTTTACCTATGACTCAAAGAACTGTATCATCCACTTCCCGGATGACCGGATTGCCATTGTGCAGGGACTTGATGGCTATATTGTGGTGGAATCGAACAATACCCTGCTGATTTGCCGCAGGGAAGACGAACAGCAAATCCGGCAATTTGTCAATGATGTCCTGATCAATGTCGGACCCGGTTATGTCTGATCCGCAAATCAGCCAATTTTCTCCTGAAAAGAAGGAGCTTTCCTGTGTTTTGACGCCTGTTCGAAAGCAAAGGCAATTTTAAGCAAAACCGATTCACTCCAGGCTTTCCCAAAGAAGGAAATGCCAACAGGCAAACCCTTAACATATCCCATTGGAACAGTGATGTTGGGATAACCTGCGATGGCGGCATAGGAGGAACTGCTTCCGCTGAAATGGTCGCCATTTACCCGGTCGATCGTCCAGGCCGGGCCGTTGGTCGGAGCAATTATGGCATCAAGATTATTTTCTGCCATTACTTTGTCGATGCCCTCTTTCTGAGCCAACCGTTTGGATTCAGCAAGCGCTTTCAGGTACTCCTCCGAAGAGAGATCCTCTTTCTTATTGGCCAGCAGGAAAATATCCTGCCCAAACCAGGGCATTTCTTTTTCCCTGTTCTGCTCATTGAAGGTAATGATATCCTCCAGCGTTTTGACAGGAGCTGCGGGGTGTTCTGAAAGATAACGGTTCAGACCGGCCTTGAATTCAAAAAGCAACACCTGATAGGAAGCCTCTCCCATCGCTCTTCTTCCTTCGAATTTCACAGGATCCACCAGGATGGCACCTTTGGTTTTCATCAGTTCAACCGCCTGATTAAAAAGCTCATCCACCTGAGGATGGAAACCTGTGGCCTCCCGGTAAATTCCGATTCTCGCACCCGACAACCCGGAAGCATCCATGGAAAGGGTAAAATCTGTGGAATACCCTTCAGGTGCTTGTTTCTCATCAGCCAGGGCGCCGAGCAAAAGGGCGGCATCGGTAACTGTCCGGCACATCGGGCCTGCCGTATCCTGACTGTGGGCGATCGGTACAATCCCTTTTCCTTCCCATAATCCGAGAGTAGGCTTGATCCCTACTATGCCATTAACTCCTGATGGACAAACAATCGAGCCATTGGTTTCCGTGCCAATACCGATGGCGCAAAAATTGGCAGCAACAGCTGCTCCGGTACCGGAACTGCTTCCGCAGGGGCTGCGATCAAGGCTGTAGGGATTGCTGACCTGACCACCTCTTCCGCTCCATCCGCTGCTCGACATTTCCGACCGGAAATTGGCCCATTCGCTCAGGTTGGTCTTCCCCAGCAATACTGCGCCCGCCTCCCGGAGTTTCTTCACCACCGGGGCATCCTCCGGAGCAATATTCCCGGATAAAGCAAGTGATCCGGCAGTAGTCTGCATTTTATCATCTGTATCGATGTTGTCCTTGATCAGGATCGGAATACCATGTAAAGGACCACGCAGTTTACCCTCCTTCCGTTCTTTGTCCATTTGCTGTGCAATAGCCAGGGCATCGGGGTTAAGTTCGATCACCGCCTTCAGGAGCGGATCGACTTTTTTTATCCTATCAAGGTACAGGGCACAAATCCCGGTAGCGGTCATTTCTCCGGATGACATTTTGGCCTGCAGGTCAGCAACGGTGATTTCATTCAGTTCAAAATCAGCCGGATTACCGGAACTCTCCCCTTCTTGAACTGAAGGGTTGGAACAGGAAGAAAACCCTCCTAAAGTTAAAGCCGTTCCTCCAAGAACAGTAGAAGTAACAAAAGCGCGCCTTTTCATTTTTTACTGGTTTAGTTGTGAAAGATAGAAATGATTTGGCAATTTGAAAAATGATTACAGGTGGCCGGGTAAATAAAATAGCCTGCTACACATGGGCAGACAGGTAAATAAAATAGCCGTCTACACACAGGCAGACGGCTACAATTTCTAACCAACTAACTTAAACTTAAACTATTTCTGTTCCCAGGACTCCCTGGCATTCATCCATTCCGGCTGGACTTTACCTTCAAACTGACGGGCAAGGTCACTTCCGCTGACCGATTGCTCCCATGATTCACGGGCGTTGTACCAGTCTTCCACGTTGTTGAAGTAAGCAACCACCGCCAGGTCATACGATGAAGAGGCCTGCTCCCAGGAAGTCCGGTCATTCAACCAGTTATCCAGACTCACATTGGCCACGAAGGCAGAGATTACAGGACTTTCCGCATCAAACTGCTCCCAGTTCTCCCGGCTGTCAATCCACTCTGCCAACTGAGCGCTGTTCTCCATAGTTGCAACTACAGGCAGGTATTCCAGGCCCGTAGTGTATTCAATGGTTTCCGAGCTGGTCGTGCCGCTGATCAGGGCAAGATGGGGAGCAGAGAGGGTGTCTGCATTTTTGATTGAATTGGGTTCAGCAAAAACACCCAGGGTTAAGATAATCATCAGAGCTGTTGTTAAAATTCTTGTTTTCATGGCTTCTCTGTTTATCGTTTTCATTTTTTTATTTTCTGTTTTCATTGTTGTTTTCAATACTCTTAAGACTGAATTATGCTGCAAATGTTACACCCGGAAATCTTTAAAAACATCAAAATCCAGTAACATGCCGGATTTTACCGGTGAATGGAGAAAAATAAGGGACAAATATGTCTTTTATTTATGCGGCTATCCGGTTTTAGGTCAAAATAAAAAAGGCTGCCCGCCAATCAGCGGACAGCCCGAAAACCTGCCTTCCTACCATGCCTACTTCTGTTCCCAGTTTTCTCTCTCTGCAATCCATCTACCTAAAACATTGCTGCCGGCAGCATATCCGGGATTCTCCAGCCCAGATCCTTCCTGTTCCCAG
This sequence comes from Prolixibacteraceae bacterium, assembly GCA_027451165.1. Lineage (GTDB taxonomy): Bacteria > Bacteroidota > Bacteroidia > Bacteroidales > Prolixibacteraceae > UBA1413. The sequence continues at coordinate 3,292 of DAIDJX010000027.1, forward strand.
TTTTCTCTTCCTGCAATCCATTCATCGAGGCTGACCGCTTCAAATTTACAGGTAGTAACAGACTCACTTTCCTGTTCCCAGGCTTCCCGGTTGGAAACCCATTCCATCAGGTCAACTGTTTCCATAAGGGAAGATTCAGCATCAAATCCTGTACCTTCCTGTTCCCAGATTTCACGGTCCGCTATCCAGCTTTCCAGTGAATATGCATTTCCTGCCGTTAATCCGGTTGTAGCCAGCATGCTGGCTTCTGCATGTTGGTTCTTTTCCGTTACTGCATAGGCCAGTACACTGACAGAGTCCTTTTCAGTATGCCCGCTTACGTTTCCTGCCAAACCAACCGTCAGGAGAACAAGTGCAGCTGTGGTGAAATTTTTTGTTGTTTTCATGGCTTCTGTTTTTAATATTTTTCTGTTTAAAATGTTCTGTTTTTGTTTTTCGCTCACTTAATAAGACTGAACCAAAAAAAGAACGTTACAAAAAACGCAGACCGAAGTCTTTAGAAACCAGTGATATGGCAAAATATACCGGTAAACAGGGAAATGTTACCGGGCAATAAATGGGAAATTTTTCCAGCCTCAGACTGATTTACCGGTGAACCGGTAAACAGAAGAGATTCTGTTAAAGTTTTGCCAGGAAAGGAGTTAAAGAGTGACAAGTTCCACACCTGCAATGATGCTAAAATTTACTTACTTTGCTGTAAATTGCCGGGATGGACATACCTTATTATATATCCGAACTGCTCGACGACCAGGATTACGCAGTGATACCGGGTTTGGGCGCATTATTGGCTTCTTACCGTCCTGCCGGGTTTACCAAAGACAAAAGCTTTCTTTTGCCACCCTCCCGGTCAATCGCCTTTTATCCTGAAATGAAGTCCAACGACGGTGTACTTGCCGGAATTATTGCCCATGACCAAAAAATTCCTTTGTCTCAGGCTTCCCGGTTGCTGGAAAAATTCACCAGTGATCTCCTCTTTCGTATCGAAAAAGGAGAAAAAGCCCCGTTGGGAACCCTCGGACATCTTTCACTCGAAGCCGGTGAAATCAGGTTTACTCCTGAAGGTGATTCCCTGCAGATTCCGGAAGCCTATGGTCTCACTCCGGTGGCTGTCAAAAAATCCGCAAATCAGGCCGGTTTCAATGCACCTTTGAGAGAACAGACAATAAAAAGAAGAAAAAATGCAAGGGCACTGGCCGGATTGTTCCTTTTGTTAGCCATTGTTGCAGTGGTAGTGTGGGTAATAATCCCATCAGGGAAACACAGGGAATCTGTGGTCAGCCAGGTCCCGGCATATGACAGTCAGCCGGCCAAAGAAACGGTTATCACCATGGTCGCAGAAAGCATAAATCAGCCAAAAGCAACCGCACAGCCGGAGAAATCCTCTCCTGACACAACAGTTGTGCTCCATGGCCATCCCCGGAAGGAGCTTTTTTACACCATCGGGGGAAGTTTTCTTTCAGAACAAAATGCCCATAAATATACCGGGAAAATGAAAGCAAGGGGCTTCCATCCTATCCCCCTGGGCAAGGTGGGGAATTATTACCTGGTCGCACTGGATACTTTTTTCACTGCAGGAGAAGCTTTTAAGGCAGCTGATCAATATGCGCCGGTACACCGCACTACTGAAATCTGGGTATACCATCAGAAATAGAAAAGACGGTACCGGTTGGTACCGTCTGCTAAAAACACAAAACAGAACAATTGAAAATCTAAACAGAACCCGTCTGCACTCCATGTTACCCGACGGTAAAGAATTGTTTCATACATGCAAAGCAAATGCCAGATTTTTTCGTAATTTTCTGATCTGAACATTTGCTGACTTAAAAACAAAAACAATGGAAAGACGAGATTTCATCGCGTCCGCCGCTTTGGGAAGTCTAGCGCTGTCGATTCCGGCCATCAGGGCATTTGGCCGTAATTTCCCCGAAGATTTTCAACTTCCCCAAAGGAGTCTTGGTAAAACCGGAGAGAAGCTATCTGTAATCGGATTTGGCGGTATCATGCTGAACGACAATCCACAGGAGTTTGCGGATGAAATGATCGCAAAAGCCTGGGATTTTGGGGTGAACTATTTTGATGTGGCTCCAGGGTATGGTACTGCTGAAGAAAGAATGGGCCCTGCGCTGCGAAATTACCGGAAAAAGGCTTTTCTGGCATGTAAAACCCAGGAAAGAAGCCGTGAAGGAGCTGAAAAGACGCTGGTCAGGAGTTTGCAGCGGTTGGAAACCGATTGGTTTGATCTTTTCCAGTTACATGCCCTCAGCTCGGTGGATGAGGTGGAAAAAGCATTTGGTCCCGGCGGAGCCATGGAAACCATTGAAAAAGCCAAAAAAGAAGGCAAAATACGTTTCGTCGGATTTTCAGCCCATTCCGTGGAAGCAGCATTGCTGGCCATGAAAAAATATGAATTTGACACCGTCATGTTCCCTCTCAATTTTGCCTGTTGGCATTCCGGCGATTTCGGTCCGCAGATCTATGCCAAAGCGGTGGAGAAAAATATGGGGATTCTCGCATTGAAAGCCATGGCGCTCACCGGCCTGGCACAGGGAGAACCCAAATATTACAAAAACATGTGGTACAAACCGGTTGACGGCGACGACCTGATGAAACTGGCCCTCCAATTTACCCTGTCAAAGAAAATTACGGCAGCTATCCCCCCCGGGAAAGGCGAACTCTTCCTGAAAGCCATTGACATGGTCAGAAATTTACAACCCAATACTGACGAAGAAAACAGAAAACTCCTGCATCTTGCTGCCGACACTAAACCTTTGTTCCGGGAGGGTTAAATACTTTCCTGTTTCCCTGTTTCTTTTCAGGACGATACGACTGCAGTGATCAGGCTGACAACCTGGTGGACATTTCTGTGAAATACTTCCAGCACGGCTTCCCAGGTGACAGGATGCTCTTCCTCCATCCAGGAGTCATAATCGGTACTCACGGCTACGGCAGCATAGGGAATTCCCAACTCATTAGCCAGCATACATTCCGGGGCAGTCGACATGTTGATGACATCTGCGCCCCAGCTCCGGAACATGCGGGATTCCGCCCGGGTCGAAAACCGCGGGCCTTCAATGGTAATGACCGTTCCGCGCGGATGAAAAGGCAAGCCCAACCTTCCGGCATTTACCATCAGTTTTTCCCTTAATTCCCTGTCAAAAGGATCAGCCATGGGGGTGTGCTGTAAATTTCCCGGTTCAAACCGGTCAAAAAATGTATTGGCCCTGAAGCGGGTAAAATCAATAAACTGGTCAGGGAAAACCAGATCACCCGGAGCAATCTCCTTCCGAAGGCTTCCGCAGGCCGTTGTAGCGATGATGCACGTGCACCCTGATTCCCTGATGGCCCAGAGATTTGCCCGGTTGTTCACATGGGTGGGCGTAATTTCATGGTTCAATCCATGACGGGATACCAAACAAACATCGGTTTGCCCGATTTTGCCGGTTTTGATGGGGGCATCCGTTTTCCCGAAGGGAGTCTCCATGAAAACTGCTGCCTGATGGTGCAGAATATCCGGATTTTCAAAGCCAGTTCCCCCGATGATGGCAATTTTCATCATACCATATTCCATTTATCATTTTCCAATCTTCAAATCTTCAAATTTTCAAATTTTCAAATTTTCAAGTCTTCAAATAATCCGGAAATCCCCCCTTCGGTGGCCGGGCATATCCCCTTTTCTGTGATCAGTCCGGTTACCAGCCGGGCAGGGGTAACATCAAACCCGTAGTTCCGGGCCAGACTGTTTTCCGGTAAAACCCTTATCCGGGTAATCCCAAGTCCATCCCATCCCTCGGTATGAACAACCTCCTCCGGAGATCGTTCTTCTACAGGAATATTTCTGAGACCATCTTCCATGTTGAAATCAATGGAAGAAGAAGGCAGGGCCACATAAAAAGGAACCTGGTTGTCAAATGCAGCAAGTGCTTTGAGATAGGTACCTATTTTGTTGGCGACATCACCGTTCCGGGTGGTGCGGTCACTTCCGACAATAACCAGGTCAACCAGACCATGCTGCATCAGGTGTCCGCCGGTATTGTCCGGGATCACGGAATGGGGTATCCCGGCCAGCCCCAGTTCGTAGGCGGTTAACCGTGCCCCCTGGTTTCGTGGACGGGTCTCATCCACCCAAATATGTATGGGTATGCCCTTTTGATGGGCCAGATAAATGGGTGCAGTAGCAGTTCCGTACTTTACGGTGGAAAGCCACCCGGCATTGCAATGGGTGAGAATCTGAACCGGCGAAGGCTTTTTTCGTTCCCAGATGGCTTCAATCAATGGTAATCCATGTTCCCCGATATTCCGGCAGGAAACGATCTCCTCTTCTCTGATCCGGCTGGCTTCCAGGAACAGTGTATTTTCTATCTCTGCCGGGTCGTGGCAGTAAGCAGCAGTTTCCAGCATCCTTCGGGTAGCAGTAAACAGATTAACCGCAGTAGGCCTGGAAGAATTGAGGTAAGCCGCTGCTTCTTCCAGGGTTTCCATAATGTTATTGCTGTTATTTCCGGAGGCAAGGTACATACCAAAAGCCGCCGTTACCCCGATCAGCGGAGCCCCCCGCACCACCATTTCCCGGATGGAAAAACAGGCATCCTCCAGGGTGTTCAGGATAAACTCTTCCTCCCTGAAAGGCAAAACCCGCTGATCAATCACATGGATCTTACCCCCTTCTCCCACCCATAGGGAACCATTTACGTCTGATCCTTCAAAACTCACCCTGATTTGATTTTTGGAGGCTAATTTATAAATAATATATGGTGAACAGAGCTTATAATATTCCGGATTTCGGATTTACGATTTCGGATTTATAAAGCAAGAGGTTCCGCAGGTAAATCCGAAATTGTAAATCCGAAATCCGAAATTATTTGTCCTGATACCCATTTTTTCAATAACTTGCCCGGAATTAAAATTCTAACCATGCCTTCAATAAAGAACATCATTTTTGACCTTGGGGGTGTTTTGCTGGATCTGGATTTTATGGCCCCGGTAAACGCTTTCCGGCAGCTTGGCGCTACCGGAAGTTTTACTGAGTTCAGGGAAACCCTCAAGGATCCTGTTTTTCGGAATTTAGAGACCGGATTGATTTCCCCGGAAGAATTCCGGAACCAAATCCGCTTTAAAATGGGAAAACCATCGGTGACAAACCAACAGATCGACCAGGCCTGGTGCAGCATCCTGGGATCGGTCCCCGTGGAAAAGGTCAGTTTCCTGAAGCAGTTACAGGGAAAATTCCGTCTTTTCCTATACAGCAACACCAACCAGATACATATAGAATATTTTAGAAACAGGTTTCTTTCTGAACACTCTTTCCATTTTGAAGATCTTTTCGACCAGCTTTTCTATTCCCATGTCATCCACGACCGAAAACCACAATTGTCGGGGTATGAAAAAGTAATCGCCCTATCGGGTGTTATTCCTGAAGAGACGCTTTTTGTGGATGATTTTGCGGAAAACACAGAAGCTGCCCGCCAGGCTGGTTTGGTAACTTACCATTATCTCCCCGGAACCGACCTAAACCTGATTTTTGATCATGAAATGAAATAAACAAGCCTTGTTTCTTAACATTTTATTCGATTTTGATTTTTTTTGCTTTCAAATGCTGATTTTTTTTGGTGGTATCAATTTAAAATATATTTTTGGCACAATAATTACCACAAATGAAGGTATTGGTTTTGACAAACGGCAACTGGTGGTGGTGGCACAATTCTGTGATCCGCACGTAAGCAATTTGTCCAAGACGAAATACCTGAGAAAGAGGGATTTGTTGTTTACGCAGCAAGTCCCTCTTTTTTTACGCGTTCTTTCATTTAATGACATAATAGAGACGCTGCGTGCAGCGTCTCTACAACAACCATACAGACGCTGCACGCAGCGTCTATACAAAATTATTCTTTAACCAATTAATATTATTACACCATGACAAGACAGAAGAAATTTTACCTGGATGAATCGGAAATGCCCAAACAATGGTATAATCTTACACCCGATTTGCCTACGCCGTTGAATCCGCCGCTGGGTCCTGACGGCAACCCCATTTCTCCGGAGATGCTCGCTCCCGTGTTCCCCATGAACCTGATTGAACAGGAGGTAAGCCAGAAACGCTGGATAGATATTCCGGAACCCATCCGGGAAATGCTTATCCAGTACCGGCCGAGTCCCCTGATCCGTGCTTATGAACTGGAAGAGGCTCTCGGAACCCCTGCCAAGATTTTTTACAAGAATGAAAGTGTTTCTCCGGCAGGAAGTCACAAGCCAAACACGGCCATTCCGCAGGCCTGGTACAACAAACAGTTTGGTATCAAACGGCTGACCACGGAAACCGGAGCAGGACAGTGGGGAAGTGCATTGGCCTACGCTTGCAAACTGATTGGCCTCGAATGTAAAGTATTCATGGTTCGGGTCAGTTTTGACCAGAAACCTTTCCGGAAGCTGATGATGCATGCCTGGGGCGCTGATTGTGTGCCGAGCCCGGGAACAGAAACCCAGGCCGGAAGAAATATCCTGGCCCAGTTCCCGGATACACCAGGAAGCCTTGGTATTGCCATCAGCGAAGCCATCGAAGCAGCTGTATCGGATCCGACGGGGCAAACACGGTATTCGCTGGGTTCAGTGCTGAATCACGTGATGCTTCATCAAACCATTATTGGTCAGGAGGCTAAAAAACAGCTGGCCCTTGCAGGTATCAGCAAACCAGATGTGGTCATCGGATGTTGCGGTGGCGGCAGTAATTTTGCAGGAATTTCATTTCCTTTTATGTACGATAAAATTAACGGAGCTGATATTCAAATCATTGGTGTTGAGCCCTATTCATGCCCCACACTTACCAAAGCGCCGTTTGTGTACGACCATGGAGATGTAGCCAGGATGACTCCGCTGCTCCCCATGTACAGCCTCGGGCACAGCTTTATCCCGGCCCCCATCCATGCAGGCGGGTTGAGGTACCACGGCATGGCGCCGCTGGTAAGCGCTTCACTGAAAGATGGCTTAATGGAAGCCATCGCTGTGCATCAGAACGAATGTTTTGAAGCTGGTTTGCTTTTCGCCCGCACCGAAGGTATCATTCCTGCGCCCGAAACCACCCATGCCATCGCAGGTGCTATCCGTGCAGCCAATCAGGCAAAAGAGGAAGGAAAGGAAAAAGTCATTCTCTTCAATTTCACCGGTCATGGTTTGCTTGACCTGATGGGCTATGAGAAATACATGACAGGCATCCTCGAAGATTACGAGTATCCGACTGAAGAAATCGCCAAAAACCTGGAAGCGATAAAAGGATATCCGCTGCCAAAATAAGTTATGCAAAAATAAAGGTTCCGGTCTTTTTAAAGAGACCGGAACCTTTTCAGTGCTTTTCCGAATATAAGGTTTATTCCAGATAAGTATAACCGTACAATCCTGACCGGTAAATCGAAAGGAACTCTTTCCCTTCTTCAGCAGTGATTTTTCCACTTTTCACGGAGGCCGTTACCCAGCCTTCCACACTCCGTACCATTTTTTTCGGATTGTAATTGACATAGTCGAGTACCTCCGCCACCGTTTCCCCGTCAATTACCTGATCAATCGAATAGCCCTTGCTGTTCACAGACACGTGAACAGCATTGGTATCCCCGAAAAGGTTGTGGAGATCACCAAGAATTTCCTGATAGGCGCCCACCAGAAAAACGCCGATGTAGTATGCTTCTTTGCTCTTCAGAGCATGAACGGGCAGGTAATAGGACATATTCCGGGTGGAAATGAAATTGTCTATCTTCCCGTCAGAATCACAGGTGATATCATGCAGGGTTGCTGAACGGTCGGGTTTCTCATCCAGCCGCTGAATGGGAATGATGGGGAAAACCTGGTCGATGGCCCAGGAGTCGGGCAGCGACTGGAACAGGGAAAAATTACAGAAATACTTGTCCGACAACAACTTGGGCAGCGTAGTTAACTCTTCCGGAACATGTTTCAGTTTGGATGACATTTGCATAATGTCCCGGCCAACCGACCAGAACAGTCGCTCTACCTGAGCCCTGGTTTTCAAATCGAGCAAGCCAAGGTTAAAACGGTCAAGCGCCTCTTCCCTGATTTGCTGGGCATCATGCCATGTTTCCAGCATTTTGGGTTGGTTCAGGTTTTCCCAGGCCTGGTAAAGTTCCTGGACCAGTTCATGGTCATCGGGCTGGATTTCTTCCTCTTCCTCCCATTGTGGCAAGGATGCCGACTCCAGTACTTCGAAAATAAGCACCGAATGGTGGGCAGCCAGCGAACGTCCCGACTCGGTGATGATGTTCGGGTGAGGAATGTTGTTTTTATTGGAAGCATCCACCATGGTGTAAGTGGCATCATTCACATATTCCTGAATGCTGTAGTTCACACTGCTTTCGCTGTTGGAGGAGCGGGTTCCGTCGTAATCCACCCCAAGACCGCCGCCAATATCCACAAATTCCACCTTAAAACCGGATTTATACAACTCCACATAAAATTGGGATGCTTCGCGCAAGGCGATCTTTATCCTGCGGATCTTGTTGATCTGACTGCCAATATGAAAATGAACCAGCCGGAGACAGTTTTTCATCCCGTTCCGTTCCAGATAATCCAGTGCTTCCAGCAATTCGCTGGAATTCAGCCCGAACTTACTCACATCACCACCAGATTCTTCCCATTTGCCGCTCCCGGTACTGGAAAGTTTGATGCGGATTCCAATGTTCGGCCTTATTTTCAACCGCCGTGATACCTTTGTGATCAGCTTAAGCTCATTCAGCTTCTCCACTACAATGAAAATCCGCCGCCCCATTTTCTGAGCCAGCAGTGCCAGTTCAACATAACTTTCATCTTTGTAACCGTTGCAGATGATCAGTGATTCACTGTCGGTATCTATGGCAATGACTGCATGTAATTCCGGCTTTGATCCGGCTTCCAGTCCGATATTGAATTTTTTCCCGTGATCAACGATTTCCTCGACCACCTGCCTCATCTGATTGACTTTAATAGGGTAGATGATGAAGTTCTGGGCTTTATAATCGTACTCTTCGGCAGCAATTTTAAAACAACTGTCCATTTTCTCAATCCGGCTGTCCAGAATATCCGGAAAACGGACCAGCAGCGGAGTGGTCACATCGCGAAGCTGCAATTCTTCAATCAGTTCCTTCAGGTCAACGGAAATGCCATCTTTTTTGGGTGTAACGATAACATTACCCTTTTCATTGATTGAAAAATAATTGACACCCCAGCCGATGATGTTGTATAATTCGGCTGAGTCTTCTATCCTCCATTTTCTCATGCCTGTAAAGTATTAATTATTAGACGGTAATCCTTGCTTTCTTTCGGTCATTACCGATGCAAAAATATATAAAAAAGGAGTGAAAAGTTTTTTCCGTACCTTCACCATTCAGATTATTCAAACAAAATGCCTGATTATGACTGAAAATTGTTCCCGCAGCGTATTTTTCCTGGATGCTTACGCCCTGATTTACAGAAGTTACTTTGCCTTTATCCGTGCTCCGCGCATCAGTTCAAAAGGGCTGAACACCTCTGCCATATACGGTTTTGCCAACACACTGATTCAGTTGCTTCAAACAGAAAAACCTGCATACATCGGCGTTGCCTTTGATCTTTCAGGGCCCACTTTCCGCCATGAAAAGTTCCCTGAATACAAGGCTAACCGGCAGGAGATGCCGGAAGACCTGAGAAAGTCGGTGCCCTACATCCGGAGAATGATTGAAGCCATGAACATCCCAATCATAGAAAAGACTGGTTATGAGGCCGATGACATCATCGGGACCCTGGCAAAAAAAGCTGAGCAGGAAGGATTTACCACCTTTATGATGACGCCGGATAAGGATTACGCCCAGCTGGTTTCCGCAAACATTTTTATATTCAAACCGGGGAAGGCGGGAAATGATAACGAAATTTGGGGCATTGAGGAGGTTAAGCAGAATTTCGGAATTAGCTCGCCTGACCAAATGATCGATTATCTGGGCCTTATGGGGGATAGTTCCGACAATATACCGGGTTGTCCGGGAATCGGTCCCAAGAATGCCCAGAAACTGATCCATGATTTCGGAAGTATTGATGGTATCTATCTCAATCTGGACAAAATTTCCGGGAAGCAAAAAGAAAACCTGATACAGTATGAAGAGCAGGTCAGGTTGTCGCGTGAGCTGGCTACCATCTCGCTGGAAGCTCCGGTTGACTTTAATCCTGAGAAGTTGAAGATGGAAGAATTCGACCGCAAAGCGTTGAAGGCGCTATTCCAGGAGCTGGAGTTCCGCACGCTTTCCGAAAGGCTGGGCCTGGATCAACCGGAAGAAAAACCCGTAAAAATGCAACCAGCCCAGGGGCAGCTTTTCGGAGCTGAACAGTTTTCCGCACCGGCGCCACGCGAATCAGGCCTGAACAACATCGACAATACTCCTCATCAGTACTACCTTGTTGAAAATGAAGAACAGCGGCAAACGCTGATCACCAAACTGGAACGGGCAGAAACCATATGTTTTGATACGGAAACCACCGGTCTGGATCCCCATTATGCGGAACTGGTGTGCCTCTCCTTTTCCATAAACCCACATGAAGCCTGGTGTGTAACCCTGCCTGCAGACCAGTCGAAGGCCCTGGAAATTGTTGAGCAATTCAGGGCAGTATTTGAAAACGAAACGATAAGAAAAACAGGGCAAAACATGAAATACGATATCCTGATGCTCCGGCATTACGGAATCAGGGTAAAGGGCCCTTTGTTTGACACCATGCTGGCACACTACCTGATTCAGCCAGAATGGAAACACAACCTCGATTATTTGTGTGAAAGCTACCTGCATTATGTAAAAATACCCACTTCTAATCTCATTGGTCCAAAAGGCAAAAGTCAATTGACCATGAGGTCGGTTCCGGCAGAAAAATTGCGGGATTATGCCTGCGAAGATGCAGATCTGACGCTTCAAATGAGCCATTACCTGGAACCATTGCTTAAAGAAAACAACCTGGAAACCCTGTTCCGGGAACTCGAAATGCCACTGGTAAATGTCCTTGCTGATATGGAAATGACAGGCGTAAAACTGGACCCCCTGGCTTTACGGGAATATGGAATCCTGCTCAGGGAAAAACTGATCGCATTGGAAGAAGAGATTTTTGCACTGGCCGGCCTTCATTTCAATATCTCTTCTCCGAAACAGCTCGGAGATATTTTATTTGAACGGCTGAACATTGATGGCAACGCCAAAATGACCAAAACCAAACAATATTCCACCAATGAAGAAGTGTTGATTCAGTTGAGGGACAAGCATCCCATTGTGATGAAAATTCTGGACTACAGGGGCCTGAAAAAGCTGCTGAACACCTATGTAGATGTGCTGCCCGGGTTAATTCATCCACAAACCGGGAAAATACATACTTCTTACAACCAGGCTGTTGCTGCCACAGGCCGCTTAAGTTCCAACAATCCCAACCTGCAGAACATACCTGTCAGGGATGAGGAAGGCCGGGAAATCCGTAAAGCCTTTATTCCATCTGATCAGGATCATCTTTTCTTATCAGCCGATTATTCCCAGATTGAACTGCGCATTATGGCGGCACTCAGTGGTGATCCCCAACTGATGGAGGCATTCAGCCAAAATCAGGATATTCATGCCCTCACTGCCTCTAAAATTTACAAGGTTCCGGTTAATGAAGTTACCTCTGACATGCGCAGGAAAGCAAAAACAGCCAATTTCGGGATCATCTATGGCATTTCTGCATTTGGTCTGGCCCAAAGACTTCAAATCTCCCGGTCGGAAGCCAAAGAGCTGATCGATGGCTACTTCGAAAGTTTTCCCCTGGTGAAAACATACATGGAAAAATCAATCGAAAAGGCAAGAAAAGAGGGATTTGTGCAAACAATTATGGGGCGACGGCGTTATCTGAATGATATCAATTCAAACAATGCCGTTGTTCGTGGCATGGCTGAACGAAACGCCATTAATGCCCCCATTCAGGGGACAGCTGCAGATATCATCAAGGCAGCAATGGTAAAAATCAGCCAGGCCTTTGAACATGACAGGCTAAAAAGCAAAATGATTCTGCAGGTACATGATGAACTCAACTTCGATGTTTGCCTTTCTGAACTTGACAAGGTTTCGTCGATTGTAAAGGAACAGATGGAATCGGCCATAAAACTGGCTGTGCCGATCACGGTGGAAATGAAAGCTGCCGGTAACTGGCTGGATGCTCATTAATAATAATATGGAGGAGAGAATAAATACGGAAGAAGAATACAGGGAAGCCTTGCAACGTTACATCAGGATGATTTCTGATGAAGAGTCTTATACCCTTGAAGAGCTGGCAAATCTGATGCGGATGTTGGAAACATATGAGTATGAGAATTGCTGACTTTACCTATCTTTGCACCGGTTAATCAGAGAAATGGGTTTGGGGAATACTTATTACGTAACAATTCAGGATACGGTCAAGACTCCTGTTTCTGCCCACCCCTCAAAATCAGGGGTGCAGCTTACCCTTGACCCGGTAAAAATGGTGCCATCAGCCCCGCTTCAACACCTTACTGAAGAAGATATTCTGATGCCCAGGCAGGTCGTTGTCCCTCCGAAAAAAATTTACTACCGGAAAAAAAGCGCAGAAAACAGCCCTGTACTCAATGACACCACCCAACATCTTCGAATGTCGCCGGATTTGCCCCTGGCACCCATCACGGTTCATCCTGCCGGGATCTCCCTGCCTTCCCAACCTTTCCGCTATCATTCCAACGACTGGTTTGTCCTGGTCTTTCTGCTTACCCTTATCATCCTCGCATTTGTAAAATCTACCACCAAAAAATATTTCACCCTTCTTCTGCAAAGTGTCGGCAGTTTTCAAGCCTCTGCCAGAATGTACCGGGAGCAAAATATATCCCTGGTGCAGGGGTCAATAGCCATGGAGGTGTTTTACCTGATGGTGCTGGCCCTCTTCAGTTTCCAGTTAATGCATCAGTTTAGCGTCTCCATTCCCTTACCCGAAGTGATTGTTTTCCTGATTTGTTTGGCTGCCATATTTGTTTTTTTTCAAGCCAAATACCTGATCTACAAAATTCTGGGATTCTTAAGTGAAACTTCGGGTGATACCCGGGAATACCTGTTCAATATTCAAAATTTCAACCGGACATTGGGCCTCTTTCTCTGGCCTATCGTGGCGGCAATTGCCTGGTTACCTCATAAAAACAGCTGGTTGTTTATGATCTTCGGGCTGCTTCTGACCGGGTTGATCTACCTTTTCTACCTCGTCAGGGGAGCCCGAATTTTATTAAAAAAACACTATTCCATTTTTTATCTCTTTTTATACCTTTGTACCCTTGAAATTTTACCCTTGTTGCTGTTTTTAAAGGTCTTGCAAACCAGTTAAGGATAAAGTAAAATTAAAATTTTAAGACATTGAAAATCAAGTCGATATTAGTAACGCAGCCGGAGCCGAACACCATAAAATCTCCCTATTCCGAGCTTGCTGAAAGTACTTCGGTAAAGATAGATTTTCGGCCTTTTATTCAGGTGGAAGGCGTATCGGCCAAGGAATTCAGGCAAACCAGAATTCATATCAACGATTTTACAGCTGTACTTTTCAACAGTAAAACAGCCATTGATCATTTTTTCCGGCTGGCACAGGAGCTGAGGGTAACCATTCCCGATTCCCTCAAATATTTCTGTATTTCAGAATCCACAGCTTTTTACCTGCAGAAGTATATCGTATACCGGAAAAGGAAAATTTTTCATGCCAACGGTTCCATGACCGATCTGCTCGACATCATGAAAAAGCACAAAGAGGAATTTTTTCTGGTCCCGTTGTCGGATATTCATTCCCAGGAAATTCCCAAAATGCTCGACAAAGGCGGATTCAAATACACACAGGCGATTTTGTACCGTACCATCAGCAGCGACCTGGAAGACCTGAAAGAAATGAATTATGATATCCTTGTTTTTTTCAGTCCCTCCGGTATTAAATCATTGATCCAGAATTTTCCGGATTTTAAACAAAATGACATTAAAATTGCCTGTTTTGGCTCTACTACGGCACAGGCTGTCAGGGAAGCTGGTTTCAAACCAGATATCGAAGCCCCGACTCCAGAAGCCCCCTCCATGACCATGGCGCTGGAGCATTACATTAAAAATATCAACAAAACAAAATAATTGCGTCAAAGGACCTATCTTTGAATGGCCGGAAGATTTCCGGCCTTTTTTTCTTTATACCAGATGGAAAATACAAGGCTGACATTCCACAAGGAAGAAAGACTCAAGTCGATTAAAGCCATAGCTTCCCTTTTTCAGGATGGAAATACCCTTCTGGTCTATCCGCTGAAATTTGTCTGGAAAGAATACGATCATGGCGCTCCTGTTCCGGTACAGGCAGCATTCAGCGTATCTGGCAGAAACTTCAAAAAAGCAAGCGACAGGAATCTGCTTAAACGAAGAATGAGGGAAGCATACCGGTTAAATAAGCATCAGTTTTACGCAATGGCCGGAGAACGGAAAATTATCATCATGCACCTCTTTATCGCAAAAGAAGAAGTCCCTTTTGCCCGCATCAACCAGGCGATGTTAACAGGCTGGGGAAAACTCCGGAAAAAATGGGCCGTTTCCGGTAGCCAGATTCCTGGAGAACAGCTTTCCAATCGGTAATTAACGCAGTTACGAACAAGGGTTTGTGCAAAACTTAAACTCCATTGGTAGTTTCATTGACACCGTTCACCTTATTTTTATCCTTTGAAAACAAATTCGCTGCGAAATGAAAAAGACATTGTTTTTACTGCTTATTATAGGACTATCGCTTTCAGCCTGTAAATCTACCAAAAAGGCCTCAAAGGGAGCCTTCGAACCGGCAACGACAGGCCAAACTTCCGGAAGCAAGGTATTCACAGTTCCCCAGGATAACCAGACCGCGGGCACGGGTGACAAATCCTATACCACCCGGCAGGAAGCCATTACCTTTGTTCAACCTGAAGAGCAAAACCAAAACGGATACTTTGTGATCGTCGGATCATACAGTAGTCTGGATAATGCCAAAAAATTCCGGCAGACCCTTATCGGGGAAGGGTTTAATCCTGTGATCGTCCAGAGTGAAACCGGTTACTACCGGATCACCGTCGATTCCTATACCACCGAAACTGCCGCCAGAAACCGCCTCGCACAAATCCGCCAGAATTATCCCCAATACGGTGATTCATGGCTGCTTATCAAAAAATAAGGACAACGTTTTCTCATAACTTTCCAGTTAATTAGTGAAAAGCGGTCAGTTTTGACCGCTTTTTTTGACCGTAAATGTTAAA
>DAIDJX010000028.1 GCA_027451165.1 Prolixibacteraceae bacterium
TGGGCATCCTGTTGTCGCCAGGTTGCAGGTCAATGGCATATTCCATCTCCACCGGAGCGCCCATCGCTTCCCGGAAGAGCTTCAGCAATACTTTCAGGGTATCTGCCAGAGGAAGTGCGTTGTATTTCAGGATATTGCTGAAATCGACCACCCTTGGGCCGGGAAAATTCATTCCTGGAACCAGGTAGTCGTTTTCCGTCATGTAGGTCGACACACACATGTCGAGGGTACCATCGGCTTCTGCCTCTTTCACGCGGTACCGGCGGACTGCCGCATCTTCGCCTTTCTCCACCAGATCGAAGGTGCTGTGCTGCATGTCGATGGCATAAAAATGACGCTGTGATTCCCTGATCTGATCCCGCAGGGAAACCGTGTTGATGGAGGGATATTTCGGACAAAAACGGAATGCGCTTTCGCCTCCGGCCACATACATGCCTAATCCAACAGCTGCTACCGAAACGCCATCGTCGGGTTCCATGTAAGCCACCGGGTAATAATTGTAACTGTGGGCAACCCCTGAAATGTGCGGATAAAATTTTCCCCGGTAATCATGCCCTACTACTTCCTGGATGATCACCGCCATCTTCTCTTCTTCGATTTTGTAGTTGATGGCTTCAAAATAGGCTTGTGCCGATTCAGTGAAAATACTGGCGTAGACCAGCTTAATAGCGGTTACCAGCTGGTCAAACCTGACCTGCAGGTCCGGATGGTTGTTCGGGATCAGGAAGGTGGCATACACACCGGCAAACGGCTGCAACAGGGAATCCTCGAACAGTCCGGAGGAACGTATGGCCAGTGGTTTCTTCATCTCACGGAGATAATCCATGAGGTGTTCATTCATGGTGTCATCAAATCTCGCTTCCAGAAACTGATTCCTGATCTGAATGTAGTCTTCGCTGCTGTATATATTTTCGTACAGGTTGTTGAACTCAATGTAACGGTCAAATTCATTGACACCGATCACCGAAGTGGGAGGGATCCGGATGTTGATCCCCGGAATAAGCCGGGCAAAATCAATACTTTCAATAAAATTACTGATAAAGGCCATCCCGCGCCCCTTTCCGCCCAGCGATCCTTTGCCGATGCGGCACACAAAACGGTTGAGACTGACCAGGTGGGGCTCAAATTTTATGATACGCCCCTGCATTTTCTTTAACCGCACCCGGTGAAAGACATCAAGACAAAATTGCCTTAAATCTTCTGTGGTTTTAAAATCACCGGCCTGAATGGGTTTAAGTTGTTCGGCCATGTTGATCTCCCCCCTGGCCATCAGCCAGGTACTGAAGGAGTTGCGGCTACCATGGTATTCCAGCGCCGAATCGGGTACTATCCGGAACATCTCCTCAAACTCCTGAAGGTTCCGGGCTTCCATCAGCGGGGTACCTGTACTGTCCTTAAAGACAAAATTGCCGAAACCAAGGCGCCGGTATAAAAAATTCAGAATGTCGAGTGAAAGGCTTTCTGAATTTTTATCGATGAAATCAGCGCCGATCTGCCTGGCCATCTCCGCATTGTGAATGTCGTGCGATTGCAGCAACAGGGGAATCGGAAGTTTCATCACCCGGTTAACATAGCGGAGAAGCTCGATTCCGGCTTCTTCATCGGGTACACCCCCTTTTTCGAACTTGACATCCGAAATGACACAGAGGAGGTGTTCCCGGTAAGTGTCAATAATTTCAACCGCCTCTTCATAATTGCTGACAAGGATCACCTTCGGGCGCGCCCTCATTTTCAGGATGATGTGCAACTCATCGGCAGAATCATCTTCCACCAGGTTCTGGGTCTGGCTCATGATGGTGGCGTACAACACCGGCAGGTACCGGGACTAGTACTGGATACTGTCTTCCACCAGGAGCACCACCCTGACGTTCCCCAGTCTGGTATCGGGGGCTATGTTTTTGCGGTCTTCCACCGATTTGATCATCGCGAGGAAAACATTGGAATTGCCGTTCCAGACAAAGGTGCGTTCGATGTAGCTTGCCTTGCTGGCCTCTTCCTGGAAATATTTCAGGTCAGCATTGTTGTTGACCAGCAGTAAAATAGGGATATTGGGTTTCAGTTGGTGGATATCCCGGGCAGTTTCCATGGGCATTTTCCGGTCGACTCCTGCCATGACAATAACCAGGTCATATTCCCTGCCTTCCATCTTCAACAGCCGGATCGCTTCCTCATGGGTATTGGCCGGGGTAAAGCGGGGTGCTGCATAAAGGTTAAGCTGCAGGTATTCCCCGAATATTTTGTCACTGAACTGACCCTCCCTGACAATGGAATATGAGTCGTACAGGTTGGCGACCAGCAACACTTCCTTGACTTTCACGGGCATCAGCTCATGAAAGATGTCGCGGTCGCTTTTCCTTTTCTTATAGACTGCTGAAAGGGTGAGTTTGTCCAGATCCATAGGTCATTTAACCTCCCAGGTATTTCCCGACATCAGCAGGTCATCCATGCAGGTGATCTTCCGGGTTTTTTGGACCTCTCCGATCTGAACGCTCATTTCCTCGTCATAGACGCTGGAGGCAACGCTCCGGATGACTCCGAAGGCAACCGGGAAGTTGGGCAAATTCATGTTGATCAATGCGAGGTGGAGCATGGGATCGGGTTCCAGGGCATCGTGGACCAGGATATCATCCGGCGTAATTCCGTTCTCCCCGATAGTGACTACCTTCAGTTTTCCTTTGATAATGGCCAGTCCTTTTTCACTGTTCTGTCCGAAAATCATGGGTTCCCCGTGGCGCAGGATAATCTGCCGTTCGGCGCGGAATGCCGGATCGGTGATCTGGTCATGCACACCGTCGTTGTAAATCATACAGTTCTGAAGTACTTCCACGATCGAGGTACCTTTGTGTTTCATGGCTTCTGCAAAAACTTCCTGGCTCATTTTCAGGTTTCCGTCGATGGAGCGGGCAAAAAAAGTGCCTCCTGCACCGATAACCAGTTGCCCCGGATTAAACGGATCCTCAATGGTTCCGTAGGGCGAAGTTTTCGTCTTAAAGCCCCTGTCGGTCGTCGGGGAATACTGACCCTTGGTGAGCCCGTAAATTTTGTTGTTGAAAACGATCACATTCAGGTCGATATTCCGCCTGATCAAGTGGATAAAATGATTTCCCCCGATGGCCATGGCATCCCCATCGCCGGTGGCTACCCACACCGTCAGTCCGGGATTGGCGCATTTTACTCCGGAAGCTACAGCCATTGCCCTCCCGTGGATGGTATGGAAACCATAAGTGCTCATGTAATAGGGGAACCTCGAGGAACATCCGATTCCGGAGATAACCGCATACTGCTCATGAGGGATTCCGGCATCGGCCATTACCCGCTGAACGGCATTCATGATGGCATAATCACCGCAACCGGGACACCAGCGTACTTCATTCTCACTTTTAAAATCCTTGATGGTATATTTAATCGCTTCCATGGTTAAGCCTCCAAAATTTTGTTCACTGCTTCGCTGATTTCACTGACGGTAAAGGGAAGTCCCTTGACCTTGTTGAACTGGTGGTATTCGAAACCAGGCACTGTCGACCTTAAGAAGGTGGCAAACTGGCCCAGGTTAAGTTCGCAGACAATTATTTTTTTAAAACGGCTGAAAACATCTGCCACATTAGCCGGCAGCGGTTTGATGTAATTGAAATGGGCCAGGCCAACGCTTTTACCCTGCTTCCTCATTTCGGTGACAGCCGACAGGGTATGACCATAGGTTCCACCCCAACTGACAATCAGCACTTCTCCGGAATCCTGGCCATAAACTTCAAGATCAGGGACCATGTCGATCACACGCATCACTTTGTTTTCTCTGATTTCGCAGTTAATCTGATGGTTGTCAGGATCATGACTGACATTTCCGGTGATGCTCTTTTCGAGGCCGCCAATCCGGTGGGCAAAGCCTGGAATTCCGGGAATGGCCCATTCTCTTGCCAGTGTTTTTGGATCACGGGCGTAAGGTTTATAATTGGCAGAATCTTTGGCCAGCCTTGGTGTGATTTCGGGTAATTCAGCCATGGTGGGCACTTTCCAGGGTTCACTACCGTTCCCTAAAAATCCATCCGTCAGCAAAACCACAGGAACCATGCGTTCCAGGGCAATTTTGGCTGCTTTGTATGCGTACCAGAAACAATCGGAAGGCGTGC
Source organism: Prolixibacteraceae bacterium (assembly GCA_027451165.1). Classification (GTDB taxonomy): domain Bacteria; phylum Bacteroidota; class Bacteroidia; order Bacteroidales; family Prolixibacteraceae; genus UBA1413. The sequence goes on from DAIDJX010000028.1 coordinate 4,128, forward strand.
TTGCCGCAAGGACTACCACCGGGCTCTCTCCGTTTCTGCCATAAAGCGCCTGTAACATATCCGACTGTTCCGTTTTGGTGGGCAAACCGGTAGAAGGGCCTCCTCTTTGCACATCTACCACTACAAGAGGCAGTTCTGCCATAACGGCAAGGCCAAGCGCTTCCGATTTCAGCGCAAAACCGGGACCTGAGGTGGTGGTTACGGCCAAATGCCCGGCGAATGCAGCCCCAAGGGCGGTACAGATACCTGCTATTTCATCTTCTGCCTGGAAAGATTTCACCCCCAGGTCTTTTCTTTCTGATAATGCCTGAAGAATTTCAGTGGCCGGTGTAATGGGGTAGGAGCCGACAAAAAGCTTCAGACCGGCTTTTTCCGCAGCAGCGATAAGTCCCCATGCAGTGGAGTAATTGCCGTTGATGTTCCGGTAAATCCCCGGCTGGATTGGTGCGGGATTAACCAGGTATTGCGGCGTGGTAAACTGAAGATTGTATCCGTAATTGTACCCTGCTTTCAGCACGCGCAAATTGCTTTCCACCACCAGCGGATTTTTTTTACCAAATTTATTTCTTATAAATTTTTCAATGTAATCCAGCGGGCGGTTAAACATCCAGCAAACCAGTCCGAGTGCTAACATATTTTTACTCCTCAGGATACTCTTATTGTCGAGTCCGAGATCTTTCAGGCTTTCCTGGGTCAGACTGGTAATCGGAACGCCGATTCTCACCATATCGTTCAGGTTTAGCTCTGTAAACGGGTCATCGGTAGCAAAGGCAGCTTTTCTGAAGTTTTTTTCATTGAAGGCATCCTCATCATAAATGATGGTGCCTCCGGGATTCATAAACCGGGCATTTGCTTTGACAGCGGCAGGGTTCATGGCTACCAGCACATGGGCCAGGTCTCCCGGATGACTGATCTGTTTGCCTCCAAACTGTACCTGAAACCCGGATACTCCGGCAACCGTTCCCTGTGGAGCCCTGATTTCCGAAGGATAGTCCGGGAAAGTCGAAATGTCATTTCCCATCAGGGCGGCAGCATCGGAAAAAAGTGTTCCGGTTAACTGCATTCCGTCGCCGGAATCACCGGAAAAACGTATGGCAACTTCTTCCAGTTCTATTACTTTAGCTTCTTTCATTGAAAGATTATTTTATTGAATCCGGCAAAAATAACCAATATTTGGAATGTTGAAAATGACTGATGCTATCTTTCCATGTTTTGGTATATTTGCCCGGAAATTAAGAAAGTACTATGGCTTTGATCAGGTCACTTCCCGGAAAGACCCCTGAATTTGGTACAGACTGTTTTTTAGCTGAAACGGCCACTGTTATCGGAGAAGTGGTAATGGGTAACGGCTGCAGTGTTTGGTACGGCGCGGTGATTCGCGGTGATGTCCATTACATACGGATCGGAAACAATACCAATATCCAGGATAATGCGGTTATTCATGCCACCTACCGGAAATCGCCCACCAACATAGGGAATAACGTCACCATTGCCCACGGCGCCATCGTACACGGATGCACCATTCATGACAACGTGGTGATCGGCATGAATGCTGTGGTGCTGGACGATGCCGTTGTGGAAAGCAATTCAATCATTGCGGCTGGTTCTGTGGTAACAAAAGGGACTCACGTGGAATCAGGCAGCATCTATGCAGGCATCCCGGCGAAGAAAATAAAAGAGGTCAGTCCGGAATTACTGGAAGGGGAGGTCCGGCGGATCTCTGCTTCTTATAAGACTTATGCGGATTGGTACAGGGAAGAGATGGAATAATTTAGCTCTATACGAAATGAAACCAACATTAATTATACTTGCTGCCGGAATGGGCAGCCGTTATGGAGGCCTGAAACAAATGGACGGTATCGGGCCGGGAGGTGAATCAATTATTGATTACTCCCTCTATGATGCCATTCGTGCCGGCTTCGGCAAGGTGGTTTTTATTATCCGGACCGATTTTGCCGACCAGTTCAAGGCCCGGTTCGAGCCCCGGCTGAAGGGGAAAATCGACATTGCCTATGCCTACCAGAGCCTGGATAAAATTCCGGAGGGATTCACCCTGAACCCTTTACGGGAAAAACCCTGGGGCACCGCCCATGCGGTCTGGATGGCCGACGGGCTGGTCAACGAACCCATGGCGGTTATCAATGCCGACGATTTTTATGGAAAGGAAGCCTACCAGGCCATGGCTCATTTCCTGGTCAACTCGAAGGACGATTCAGAATATGCCATGATCGGGTACCATGTCAATAAAACGCTTTCTCCCTTTGGATCTGTATCACGGGGGGTATGTGTCACCAACAACGAAGGGTGCCTGACCGGCGTGGTGGAACGGACCAAAATTCAGCGTGATGCCGACGGAATCTTTTTTTATGAACCTGAAGGCAGATTTCCACTTGCCGAAAATACCCCGGTTTCCATGAACTTCTGGGGTTTGAAACCTAATGTATTCCGATACCTCAGGGAGGGTTTCTCCCGCTTTCTGGAAGAAAAAGGCAATGAACTGAAATCAGAATACTTTATTCCCCTGCTGATCAACGACAACATTCTGAATGGTCGGATTTCAACCCGGGTGCTCGATTGCAATGCCAATTGGTTTGGCGTTACCTATATTGAGGATAAACCGATGGCACGGGAGGAAATCATCAGACTGACTGAGGCCGGGGAGTATCCTGAAAAGCTTTGGTAGATTTGGATTTTGAAATGGAAATGCTTAATGAAGATGACTGACAACAAAATCGCTAATTTGCTGGAATCATTCGGGATGAATGTTCCGGTATCCTCCTGGAGTGCTTTCGGGCACGGACACATCAACGACACCTATCTGATCAAGACTCCGGGTACCATCCCTGATTTCATTCTGCAAAGAAAAAACCACCTCATATTTAAGGATATCGCCGGAATGATGAACAATATTGTTCTGGTAACCAATCATATCCGGAAAAAACTGATGGCAGCCGGTGAAACAGACACCGACCGCAAAGTCATGAATTACATACCAACTGTCGATAACCGGTACTTTGTGAAAGATGAGGACGGTAATTACTGGACCTTGTTCCTGTTTGTCAGGGAAAGCCATGGCATTGAAGAGGTAACTTACCCGGAGCAGGCATTCAGCGCCGGAAAGGCTTTTGGACATTTTCAGAAGCAGTTGTCGGATCTTCCAGGGCATTTGCTGACCGATACCATTCCGGGTTTCCACAATGGGAAAGGCAGGCTGGCTCAGTTCCAGGCAGCCATTGCAGAGAATAAGGCCGGCCGTGTGGAAGCCATGAAACCGGTGATCGATGCTTTGCTGTCGCGGGCCGGCGAAATGGTACAATTGCAGGAGTGGCTCGATTCAGGGGTGCTACCTCTCAGGGTAACCCACAACGATACAAAAATCAACAATGTGTTGTACGATGATCAAAACCAGATCCTGTGCATCATCGACCTGGACACTGTGATGCCCGGTACTGCTCTTTTTGACTTCGGAGATGCCATCCGGACTTTGGGGAACACCGCCTCCGAAGATGAGGCTGACCTCACGAAAATAGGGTTCAACAGGGATTATTTCCGCTCTTTTACGGAAGGTTATTTGTCGGAGAGTCGTGAATTTCTTTCAGAGAAGGAAATCCAAAACCTGGCTTTTTCCTGCCGTTACCTGGTTTGGGAACAAAGTATCCGGTTCCTGGCTGATTACCTCAATGGAGATACCTATTACAAGATAGCTTATCCGGAGCACAATAAAGTCAGGACACTGGCTCAGCTCAGGTACCTGGAAGTGTTGGAGGAAAACCTGGATTTTATGCAGTCGGTGGTAACCGGAAATTGACAAAATCTGCTCATGACTGATAAATGGTTCATCATTGTTAATCCTAATGCCGGGAAGAAAAAGGGGAAACAGGACTGGCCCGCGATCGCCCGGTTGCTTTCTGAAACTGGCATTGATTACCTGAGTTTTTTCACGGAACACCGGGGTCATGCCATTGAACTGACCAAAAAGTACATCCGGGCCGGGTTTCGCAAAATTATGGTAGTTGGCGGCGACGGAACGTTAAATGAAGTGGTGAATGGCATTTTTACCCAAAACATCACCAATGCGTCTGAAATTCTGCTGGGCATGGTGCCTGTGGGAACAGGAAACGACTGGTGCCGTACTTTTTCAATCCCCCATGATTATGAGAAAGCAATCCGGCTTATTGCAGAAAACCGGACTTTTATACAGGATACCGGGGTTCTGGAATATACCGACAATTCCGGGAAAAGGGCAAAACGCTATTTCGTAAACATTGCAGGCATGGGCTTTGATGCCATGGTAGCAGAAAAAACAAACCGGGATAAGGATCAGGGCAAAGGCAATCCACTTCTCTATTTTGTGAATATTTTTACGAGCCTCTTTTCTTTTCGGATCACCCGTACGAAAATCACCACCGATGAGGCAGAATTCAAGTCAGAAGTTTTCAGCATGACAGCTGCCATTGGGCAATACAACGGCGGGGGTATGAAACAGGCCCCAAAGGCCATCCCCGATGATGGTCTGCTCGACCTGACCGTCATCCGCAAAATCGGCAAATTCAAAGTGATCCGCAATGTGATAAAACTGCTGGACGGATCATTTACCAAACTCCCGGAGGTGAAAGAATTCAGGACTTCCAGAATATGGATTGAATCCACTCCTGAACTCTATGTGGAAACCGATGGGGAATCCCTGGGTAAAACACCCTTCCGCTTTTACGTGTTGCCGCGGAGTCTGAGGATTGTCGTTGGCACACCCTCAGGAAATGCATAATCACCAACCCCAGCCTTCAGGCTGGTGGTAAAACAGTTATGCTGTATGAAACGGGCTTAAGCCCACATCGGACTGGTCAGGTTCAGACTGTATATCCCCAGCCTGAAGGCTGGGGTTAGTTACTCCCAATCTCCGGAACATTTATGTTTTTCCCATTTAACAGCGCACGGGAATCGGCTGCAAATTCCCTGATCTTCAATAAATCGGGGCGTGCCAGAAAAAGTGAATCGTTTTCAAATGACTTTACAGGTAACACCTGATACCTGACTTTGCCATTCCGGAAAGGGGTATGCACCCAGGCCAGGTGGTACCCAGGCCGAAGGATACGGATGGAGTCCCCCTCGCGTTTCAGGGTGAGCTCAAATAAGGCGCCTCCGTTGCGGTATCGGTCCCGTTGGTTGGATATGAAATTGCCAAGGGAATATACAGTAACCTCCTTAATGTTCCCCAACGAATCTGTTACAGCTTCCATGGGTTCAATAACATGCGGATGAGAGCCAATCACCATCCGGATACCCAGCTGGTGGCAAAATGCAGCCAGTTCCCTTTGCACTGCCACAGGTTCCCGCTTGTATTCTTCTCCCCAGTGAAAAAAAACAATTACCTCATCCACCCCTTTGTTTCTGGCTTTGAGGTAGTCCTTTCTGATTTGGGCGGTGTCGATCAGATCAACGATGGCGGGCGCCGGAACATTGATTCCATTGGTACCGTAAGTATAGTTCAGCAAGGCCAGAATAATTCCTTTTTTATCCACGATGACCGGCTGGAGTGTATCGCGGTCGGCAGCATTCCGGAAAGTCCCGGTATGGGGCATACCCAGGGTGTCCAGAACCTGAATGGTTCGCAGAATACCTTTCAATCCTTTGTCGCAGGAATGGTTGTTGGCGGTAACCAGCACATCTGTTCCGGCGCGGGAAAGGGCGGGAATAAGCGCATCAGGAGCACTGAAGGTTGGGTAACCCGTGTAGGGTTTGCCGGCAAGGGTCACTTCCAGGTTGCCAATGGCCATATCAGCAGATGAGATCAATCCCGAAATATAACTGAAGCATGAATCATACCGGTAGGAATCTGAAGATTTATCATAGGCAGATTCCATCTGGGGGATGTGCTGCATGACGTCGCCAAAAAACAACAGGGTAAGTTCATCCTCATTGCCATACCGGGTTGATGCAAGATCTTCAAAACGGTTGGCCTTTTGCAAACCGGACAGGGTCAGGAGGATCGTTAATATGATAATTTTAATGGTACCCAAAATCAAAATAAATTTATTATTCATAACGTAGAGACGCAATATATTGCGTCTCTACATACCGTTTCCCCAATATTTATCATTTCAATACCACCGTTTCTGCCTTGATGATTTCATCCAGGAACAACCCGGCCTTTGATTCAAAGAGGTCTGAATTTTCCGTGGTCAGGTATCTCATCCCGCCACCGGTGGAAATATTCGCCCTGATCTCCGGATGCCGGTGCAGGTAATCCTCCAGTTTTTCAGCGACAACCTCCCCCTGGTTGATAAGACGGATATTTGGCGGCATAAACTTCCGGATAACCGGCATCAGCAGGGGATAGTGGGTGCAACCCAATACAACGGTGTCTATTTCCGGATCTTTTTCCAGAAGGGCGGTGATATTTTTTTCTACGAAATAGTCGGTGCCGGGTGAGTTGAGTTCATAATTTTCAACCAGGGGTACCCACAGCGGGCAGGCTTCCTGAACGGTGGAAACAACCTTGCCTTCCGACCATTTCTCCAGTTCGATGGGATAGGAGAGGGAGGCCACGGTTCCCGGGGTTCCCAATACACCCACTTTCCCGTTCCGGGTAACTTCCGCCACCTTTTCCACACAGGGACGGATCACCCCCAGCACCCTGCGTTCCGGAGCCATATGCGGAAGGTCCAGTTGCTGAATATTGCGCAGCGCTTTTGCCGATGCCGTGTTGCATGCAATTACCACCAGGTGGCAGCCCTGCTCAAAAAGAAACCTGACCGATTGGAGGGTATATTCATACACCACCCGGAAGGAGCGGGTACCATAGGGGGTACGGGCGTTATCGCCCAGGTAGAGGTAATCATAGTGTGGTAATCTCTTTCGCAACTCCTTCAGTACGGTGAGCCCGCCGTAACCACTGTCAAATACTCCAATAGGGCTTAATCGGTGAACCATTTTTAAAAGTAATCGGTAATCAGTAATCAGTGATCGGTAATCGGTGATCGGTAAATTAAATTCGAAATCGTAAATCCGAAATCCGAAATCAAGATAAATCCGAAATAATTTCAGGTTCTGAGTGCATGATCGTAGGCCTGATCATAGAACTTTCCGAGGTTATTCCAGTCGAAGTGAGGAGAGGCTGCCTCGCAGTTGTTCCGGAGGGCAATCCGGGCTCTGCGGTCTAACTGTACAAACCGGAACAAAATATCGGCAAGTTGACTGGCGGCCTGGTTAAAATCCTTGTTTTTCCTGTCCACAATGAACAGACCGGCCTTTTCGTGATCCGGGAAATTGTGCATGATGTAATCCCCAAATCCGGAGAGGTCGCTGGTTACCGATGGGATCCCACTGGCAAGACTTTCCAGCGGGGTATAGCCCCAGGGCTCATAATAGCTCGGGAAGATGCCCAGGTGACAACCTCTGACGAACTGAGAATAATCCATCTTGAAAAGCGGATTGGAAATATTGACAAAGTCGGGATGGTAAACAATCTTTACCTTATCGTGTTGATTGTTCACCAGGTTGGCGGTTCGCAGAAAGTTGAGCACTTCATCTTTTTGATCGTTGATGAGGTTATGCGTGACCACCTTGGGAAGGATTTTTGTTTTCCAGCTTTGGACAAACCTACGCAACTTCAGCTTGTTGTAATCTTCGAGCAACTCACTGAGGTCGGGGAAGTGGAAAGGCCCGGAGTCGGATGTAATTTTCAGGTAGAGTTTCTGTCCAACCTGCTTTTCGATTTCTTCACAGGCCCTGCGGATATCCTCCATTTTGGCTTTAGCTTCCAATACTTCAGGATTGATGGAGGTAAAAGGTTGTTTGGTGATGAAAAAACAAACCACTGTCCGGTCAATCCCGGCGTATTGCATCTTCCAGTTGAGCCGTGCCAGCGCTTCCAGGGTGAGGTCGTAGCCTTTGTTGTGGTACTCATACCTTCCCGAAGTAAAGAAATAGATGGTCTTGTCCAGATCGAAGGAATAACTTTGGAAAAAATGGCCCATTACAAAGTCATTGATTTTCCCCTTGAATTCGGCGTGCAGATTCTGAATCTGGTGCAATACCTCAAACCGGGTGATATTTAACCCGTTGGGCACAATCACTTCCGGTTCACGACCCAACAGGTATTTACATTCCCTGGCGGTGACATTGCTGACAGTGGTGAAGCAATGCGCACCATGTGCTGCTGCCCGTTCAATATCCACAATGGGCCTGACGTTGAAGTAGTTGGCCTCCTTTTCCCAGTTGTAAAACGCAAGATGCTCGTAAAACCGGTCGTCGTTCATGGCCAGGTACCGGCCCAGCAACGTAGCATGGGTAGTAAACACAACCCTGATGTTCAGGTTATCACGACGGATGCCCGGAATGGGAATGCCAGCCATCCACTCATGAAAATGAGCAATGATTTGTTGCTGGCAATGCCCTGATTCACAAAGTATTCTGAAAAATTCCTTCACCTGGAACCCGAAGGAGGTCACCTGGTTGAGCAACTGGTCATCGTCGGGGAGCGTGATGTTGTGGTGTTCCCAGAGGAAGTAGCGGATTTCACCCAAACGGTGGTAGATGGAAAACGGATCGAAGAGAATGACCCAGGGACGACCGGAGATTATCCATTGCCCGTAGTGAACTTCAAATCCCAAATCCCTCATTCTTAACACTGTTTGCCCAACAGGACCGGAATAATCCTCTGTTTCATCGAAGTTGGCTGCGGCCTGGTTTTCAAAATACGGTCCGATCAGAAAATAGTTTTCTTTGCCACATTTCCTGATAACTGAGGGTACTTTCGACCGGATTACCGTATAAATACCACCTACCTGGTTGCACACTTCCCAGGCTATTTCAAAAAGTTGCACGTTCTCGTAAATGCCTTCTGAATCGTGGATGGCCGTTAAATCGCTGCTTTGCATAGTCACTTATGTTAAGGCTTAATTTTCGGATGAATGTAATAAAAAAAAACAGTACATTTTCCGAACAGGTTGCAGGACATAAAAAAAAAGACTGTCAGGTGACAGTCTCTTTTGTAAGGTGATAAGAATGGTTATTTAATTCCGAGTTTTGTTTTGGCTAACGGCAGCACATCCATGCTTTCATTGGAATGATACAGAATGGTACCCAGCTCACCACTGACATCAAAAATATACATCAGACCTTTTTCCTTACCCACATCGGTTACTGCCTTCTGGGCTTTTTCGATGATAGGTTTCAGCATGTCGTTCTGTTTCTGGCCAAGCTGCTGTTGGGCAACCTGCTGAAAATTCTGAATACGTTGGTTCAGATCGTTCAGTTCGGTTTCCTTGGCGGTTCTGACGATGTCAGACAGGGAGTCTCTTTTGGCCACATATTCCTTGTATTTATTCTGAAGCTCTGTTTGCATGGAAGTAAGCTGGTCTTCCAGGGATTTGGCTTCCTTGTTCAGATCTGCTTCATATTTAGCCCTTTCCGGCATCAGTTGAATCAAAGCCTGGAGATCGATATGACCGAATTTGGCATCCTGCCCTTTAACGATGCCGGCAAACATGATCAGTGCTGCAACGGCCAGGAATTTTAATGAGTTTCTCATGTTAATGGTGACTTTTTTTTAAAATTTTCGCAAATATACAATTTATTATTTATAGCCGAGTTTCTGTAAAACCTGATCGCTCAGGTCAAATTTCGGATTGGTGGAAAAGAGGGTGGAGGAGCCCGATTTATCAAAAATAACTGCATATGCTCCTTCATTGGTAATGTCTTGCACGGCGGCAAAAATATCATCCTGAATCGGTTTTACCAGGGCCTGTCTTTTCTTGAACAATTCCCCGTTGGGCCCGAAATACTTCTTCTGCAACTCTTTGTAATCTTTTTCCTTCGTGATGATCACATCCTCCCGTTTCCGCTTCATGTCGTCGGATAGCAAAACACTCTCTGCCTGGAAATCCTTGTACATTTTTTCAATTTCAGCATACATGGTTTCCAGTTCTTTCTGGTATTGTTTCGACAATTGGTCAAGCTGATCCTGGGCTGCATTGAAGGCCGGAATATTCTTAAGAATGTAATCAGAATCAATGAAAGCAAATTTCTGTGCATGGCCGGCAAAAGCCAGGATAAAAACCATTCCCAAGGTAAATACTATTCTTTTCATGGACTTAATTTTTTGAGTTCTATCATGTTTATCAAAATCCGGGCCAATTTCATAACGATCAGAAACTCTGACCCATTACAAAATGGAACTGTCCGCGTCCTGCATCCGGAGACCATGGAATTTTGTCAAATCCATATCCCCAGTCGATTCCCATTAACCCGAACATCGGCAGGTATATCCTGACGCCAACACCGGCAGAACGGTAAAGCTTGAATGGATTGTAATTTCTGAACAGGTCGTTGGTATTTCCGGCTTCCAGGAAGGTGAGCGCATAAATGGTTGCACTGGGTTTAAGGGTGACCGGGTATCTCATTTCCATGGTGAACTTGGAATACATTTTTGAGCCGTTCCGTAAGTAGCTCATGCTGTAATCCTTGTATCCGCGCATGGCCACATAATCGGTACCATAATAACTATATCCCGACATTCCGGAGCCTCCGACGATAAAACCTTCGAAGGGTGATTGTCTGTTTTTATCGAAATAGCCCAGGAAACCAAGTTCAAAAGCAGACCGGAAGACCAGTTTGGCATTTCTGGACAGCGTGTTGAAGGTCTGGCCCTTCAGTAACCACTTGTGGTATTCGATCCAACGGTATCGCTGGGCATTGCTCACTTTCGGACTGGAATAGTCGATGTTGTTGAACAGCGAATAAGGTGGGGTGATCTTCAGGGAAAGTGTAAACTGGGAACCTTTTCTGGAATAGAGCGGATTGTCAACAGAGTTCCGTCCGAAAACCGTTTTGAAGCTCACATTGTTGCTTGTACCATTCACATTTCCATTCTTGTCGGCCATGAACGCGAAATAAGTGTTCATGTTCTGAAGGTTATAGTGCTCAAAGGAAGCCTCGTGGGTGATGGTAAAATAGTCGTCCGGCCAGGAGAGGCGGTATCCATAACCCAGGGAGAGTGCCAGGGTTTCCCAGATTTCATCATCCGAAGGATTGGTATCTTTCTCTGGCTGAGTGTAATTGTAATAATTGCCATATCCACCGTAACCACCGTAGGGGGAATAGCCTCCATATCCGTAGGGTGAATACATGCCATAGCCACCATAGCCACCATAGCCACCGTATCCGCCATAACCGCCGTAGCCTCCGTAGCCTCCGCCATAACCGTACGGACTGTAGCCGCCATACATATTGTTATAGTAATTGTTGTAATATTTATTGGCGGAGAAATTGACCTTTGACCAGGAGAATGAGGCAGAGAAGGAATTCGGTTTCTTTCCGCCAAGCCAGGGTTCGAAGAAGGAAAGGCTGGCCGTTTTGTAATACTGGCCGCTGGTCTGGTAACGGATACTCAGCGTTTGGCCGTCACCACTCGGCAGAGGACGCCAGGCTTCTTTGTTTAAAATATTTCTGGCAGAGAAATTGGCAAATTTCAACCCCACTGATCCGACGAACATTCCGGCTCCCCAGCCGCCAGACAATTCAATCTGGTCGTTGGCTTTTTCTTCCAGTTTATAGTTGATATCCACTGTACCATCTTCAGGGTGGGGAATGACATCAGGTGTTATGGCCTCAGGATCGAAATGCCCGAGTTGCGCCAGTTCCCTGATGGAGCGGATAATGTTGGTTTTGCTGTAGAGATCACCCGGGTAAGTTCTGAGTTCCCTGCGGGCAACATGTTCATGTGTTTTGGTATTTCCACCGATCCCTATATTGTTGATGGTGGCCTGTTTCCCTTCAAAAATCCGCATTTCAAGGTCAATGGAGTCTTTCGTAATATTTACTTCCACCGGATCAATGTTGGAGAAAAGATAGCCCTCATCCTGGTATGCCATGTTGATCACGGCATCTTCATCATCAAGCAGTCGTTTGTTGAGCAGTTTCTGGTCGAAGACATCTCCTTTTTTGATGCCTAACATGTTGGAGAGATAGTCGCTGGGATACACCGTATTCCCGACCCATTTGATATCCCGGAAATAATAACGGTTTCCCTCTTCCAGCCAAATGTCGATGTTGACCCTGTTTTTCTTCTGAGCCTGGTATACGGAATCTTTTACAATAACGGCATCCCTGTATCCCTTTTGGTTGTATTTCTTGACCAGGTTGACCTTATCCTCTTTGAATTTATCCTGAAGAAATTTCTTGGTTCTGAAAAAATTGGCCACCTTTTTCGCATTCGTTTTTTTCATGGCCCATTCGAGGGTAAAGGATTTAACCTCCTTATTTCCATGAAGGGTGATGTTTTGTACTTTTACTTTTTCTTTTTTATCAACCCTGATGTCAAGTATGACAAAATTGGCCTGGGTGGTATCATCACGCTGAAGGATATTGACTTCTGTATTCAGGAACCCTTTTTCTAAAAAGATATTTTTGATAAGCCGCTGGGCATTGTTGATCTGGTTATCGGTCACCTGACTGCCTTTCAGCAATAGTACCTTTTCAGTGATATCATCTTTTTCGGATTTGGATATTCCGAAGTAGTTCACTTCTGCCAGTTTGGGTCTTTCCTGAAGATAAATTTCAAGCCAGACGCTGTTGCCGCTGATTTTGGTTGCCGTGATTTTAACGTCAGAGAAAAGCCCTTGTTGCCATAGTTTTTTAATAGCCGTCGACACTTCTTCACCCGGAATGGAAACTTCCTGACCGACTTTTAATCCCGATAACTGGAGCAGAACTTCCTGGTCCAGGTAACGGATACCTGTTATGGACACGTCAGCGATGGTCAGTTTTTTAGGGCTGGAATAATATACTGAAAAAAGTGTGCTGTCTGCTTCCTGCCCCTTTAAAACAGGGGTAAGAAACAACATAAAAAGCAACGCAGGCAAGATGGTCTTTCGCATTCCTGTAATTGGTTAATTTTAGCTGGTTATTTGTTCACTTGTCAGTCCGAAACGCCTTTCTCTGTCCTGAAATGCCTGGATAGCCCTGAAAAGGTCTTCTTTTCTGAAATCAGGCCAGAGAACCTCTGTGAAATAGAGTTCAGCGTAAGCAATCTGCCAGAGCAGAAAATTGCTGATTCTGTACTCCCCGCTGGTCCTGATCAACAGCTCAGGATCCGGAATACCGGATGTGGACAAGTATTTTTCAAATAACTGATTATTTATATCATCTGGGTTAACTTTTCCTTCCAGAACATCTGAAGCGATTTTTCTGGCAGCTTCTGTAATTTCCCATTTTGAGCTGTAGCTCAATGCAAAAATTACGGTCAGACCAGTATTGTTTTTCAACCGGTCGACACAACCCATCAATTTTAATCTGACATGTTCCGGAAGTTTGGAAGTTTCCCCGATAACGGTCACACGTACATTATTTTTCATGAGGTTATCAGTTTCCGCATCAATGGCATGTACCAACAGGCTCATCAGTGCATTAACCTCTTCAACCGGTCTGTACCAGTTTTCAGTAGAGAAGGCAAAAAGAGTCAGGTAATCAATCCCAATCTCTCCGGCTCCTTCCACAGTGGAACGCACTGCTTCGATACCCTGTTCATGCCCTATGGTGCGCACGCTTCCATGACGGGCAGCCCATCTGCCATTGCCATCCATGATAATGGCAACATGCCGTGGCACTTTACTGATATGTAATCTCTCTGATATGGTCACACTCTAATATTTCTTTTTATCGTATGCCGGACAATCTTTTGCCCCGAGGTAAATGCTGTATGTCAGATGAACCCCAAGAAAACCTGTCCAGTCGGTGTTGTGGAAAAAACCGGAGTAACGGATTTCATCTCCAAGGGCATTGATATTGGCCAGTGGGTCATCCAGATCATCCAACTTATCGTTAAACAGCTTTCTCATCTGGTACTCTATCCCAATCCCCATCCTTTTACCGGCATTGAATTTAAATCCAAAGCCAAAGGGAAAGGTGGCAGCAATGACTGAACTGCTGACCTGGTCAACCCCTTTGTTATGGTTGGGATTAAAGGTGGAGAGCCTCGCCGGATCAAGTTCATAACCGAAAAACTGGGTTCCAATCCCGGCTGTAACATAGCTGGTAAAAGCATATCTCCTGTTCCCAAGCATGTACCTCAGGTAGTTGATCTCCAACTGAAGACTCAAATCTGAT
>DAIDJX010000029.1 GCA_027451165.1 Prolixibacteraceae bacterium
AATCAGGTAAACCAGGTCGGACCAGCGGAACCGGTATGTTGGACGGATAAAAAACCAGACGCTGAAATAATAAAAAATGGGTGCCAGGAACTGAATAAAACTCATCAATATGGGTTGTGGTTCCGGGATGCCGGATTGAAAAACAATTTCTGCCATTTCATCCAGCCAGAATGTGCTCCAAAGCAGTATGGAAAATCCGAACCACCTGTTTGCTCTCTTATTGACTTTCAAAGGATTGGTAAAAAGCAAGAATGCCAGAAAGATCAGTGATCCGAATAAAATGGTAATTGTCAGCGCGTTAATTTTATCCAACATTTGACCAGGATATTATGCACACAAAACGGCTGTTGCCGGGAAGTTATTGCATCCCGGTCATTTCAACGTAATTATTTGAGTGAATGCCGGCAGGATGATCACCAGGTACGATCTTTCATGTAGTCATCCAGTTCTTTCCTTGACATGGGCAATTCTTCCGGATGGGCATCCAGCCATTTTAAAAAGGCGCCTTTGATCTCGTCTGTCCAGCGGGTATCGATCTGACCGGGTGTATACACCCCTTTTCTGAGCATTTCATGCCCGAATTTATCCCGTAATCCGATGAACTCCCCGGTGATTACCACTTTCTGCACCAGGTGGGCAGGTACGAAAATCACCCCTTCCTTTTTGGCTAACACGGCATCACCAGGTAGTACCGTTGCCCTGCCGATGCGAATGGGAACATTAATGCCCGTCATGGCCATATCCATGATGTAGGAAGGATCAAATCCCCGCACAAAGCAATTAAAACCTTCAATTTTGGAAAGCCCTTCGATATCCCGGACTCCCGCATCGAATACCACCCCGGTTTTTGATTTGGCATAGATGGAATTCCCCAGGTTGTCGCCGATGAGCGTGCCGTTGATCACTTTACCGAAACCGTCGGCCACATAAACATCCCGTTCCTTCAGCATATCAATGGGCCAGGAATTGGATGCTCCGATCCGCTTTTCTGCCTCTCCTGTCTTTTTCAGGGGGTCCGTCATGTCGGGACGCGCGGGCATGTACTGGACCGTCATGGCCCTGCCCACAAAGGGTTTTTCCTCCCACAACATTTGCCAACCACTTTCAAACTGATTGTTGTAACCTTCATTCCGCAGAACGCCCCAAACCTCCTCAATGGAAAGATTCAGTAACCGGTCAAGCAGATTATCGGAAACCATGGGCCGGCCATAAGGATCACGCTCGCCTTTCCATTCTGAAGAGAAATAAACGATGCTTTCTTTGGGGGGAACAATCTGAGCAATAGCTGCTACAGTAAAAAGAAGGGCAGGGATCAGGAAAGTGAGGTGTTTCATTGTAAAATATTTGGAGCTAAAATAGTATTTTTTCAGGAAGGGTGGAAAAATGGAAAATGGAAAAATGGAAAATGGAAAAATGGAAAATGGGAAAATGGAAGGGTGGAATAATGGAAAAATGGGGATATGGAATTTTGTTAAGTGGTGATTTTGATAAAATAGTTTTCAAAAAATGTTACTTCCACTCCTTTATTTGACATTAATTGACAAAAACGCAATTTATGGACCGCTACAACATAAACAGGGGTTATAAGAAACTGAGGGTTTGGCAGGACGCAATTCAATTATATGCAATGACATATAAAATATTGGTGAAATTCCCCTTTATCGCTAATAAAGTTGCTTCTAATACGCTTGATGCCACTCACAGCATCAGCAGAAATATTGCTGAAGGCTACTGCAGACGGAGCATTAAGGAATATCTGAATTTTTTAAATATATCCCTGGGATCAAGTGGAGAATTCCATAGTTCGATTTTATCGTTCCATATCTCAGGGCAAATATCCGATATTGATTTTGAAATTCTTGATCAGCAGCATTTTAAAACTGAAAACGAACTGATAAACCTGGTAAAATCACTTCAGAAAAAACAAAGTCAAAATGATTGGGAAGATTCATTTTTCAAACCCGACTGAATTTCCATTTTCCATCTTTCCAACCTTCCATAATTCCATAATTCCATAATTCCAACCTTCCATCATTCCTTTTACCCTTCTCTCCGGTTTCGCCACCAGTTGGCCAGTGCCGAGCCGGTGACATTCATCAGCGGGCCGAAGACTGCCGGGGCCAGGCCAACAGTGGCCACCTTCCCCATTTGGAGCGCCAGTCCGGAAGCCAGTCCGCCATTCTGCATACCCACTTCAAACGCCACTGTCCGGCAGTCCTTCTCAGGCATCCCGAAAATATAACGGCTGATCAGGTATCCCAGGAAATATCCGAAGGTATTGTGGATGAAGCAGGCCAGAATGAGGAGAAGCCCCACTTCGAGCAGGCTGTCCCTTCCGGCAGCAGTGATGATGGTGATGATGATCCCGATCCCGAGCATGGAAAGGAAAGCCAACCCTTTGTCCAGGATGTCGCGCCTGCCTTTGGCCACCATTTTGAATATCCAGGCCAAAACAACCGGGGCAGCCAGGAAAATCATCAGATCTGAACCAGTGGTTTGTAAGGCTTTAAGTGCCGGTATTCCTCCGCTGATCCATGCGATGGTGTTTTTCAGAAAGATAATCAGCACATAAACCAGCATCTGGAGGAAAATTTTCTTCCGTTCCGCTTTTCCGTAAGCGAACAGGTTAAAGGTAAGTCCGGCTACTATGGGCAGAATTACCATGTTAAAGATGTCGAGCATCATTTTCCAGAAGTTGACTTCCACGAACTGCCCGCCCAGGAATTTCATCAGCAGGGGAGTCAGCAGCGGTGACAGCAGGGTGGTAATGGCGGTTATGGTGACCGACAAAGCCAGGTTAGCCCTTGCGATGTACGACATAACGTTGGAAGCCAGTCCGCTGGGAGAACTGCCGATCAGGATCACGCCGGCAGCAATTTCCGGAGGGAAGTTAAACAGGGTGGCAATGGTAATTCCCAGAAAAGGCATAATGGTATACTGACAAACAATGCCGATAATTACTCCTTTCGGCATTTTTATGACATTACCCAGGTCACTTAGTGCCATCTGGGAACCCATCCCGAACATGATGATCTGCAACAATGGCACAATCAGCTTCTTAAGTTCGAAATCCCCGACTTTCAGAAAAGGAGTGGGATAGAACATGGAAATGGTTACCGCAGCCAGTATCCACAAGGTATAGGAAAGCCCCTTGTAACTGGCGCTGCCACGGATAGCGATGGCCATTCCGGCGAAAAAGGCTACGAGGAAGGGACCTGTAAGAGAGGTATTCCCTGAAAAATACAAAATCACGCAAGCGACCAGGGAAGCCAGCGCAAGCAGTAAAACGATGAAGTGGATGGAACGTATTTTCATAATCTGTCTTCAAATATAATAACTTAGGTGAATTTTCAAGTACCTTTGTTTAAAAATGGAATCACCCGCGCGGTGAATGATCTGTTACCTGGCATATTTTACATAAACTGCTATGAAAGCGATGATATTTGCTGCCGGCCTCGGCACCCGGCTTCGTCCGCTAACCGACACTCTCCCGAAAGCTTTGGTAAAGGTGGGAGGAAAACCCATGTTGCAATGGAACATCGAGAAGTTGATTGGTGCAGGGATCACGAACATTGTGGTTAATGTGCATCATTTCCCGGATCTGATCAGGGAATTCCTTGCTGAAAACAACCACTTCGGCATAGACATCCGGATTTCTGATGAAACCGAAGCCATCCTCGACACCGGTGGCGGACTGAAAAAGGCGGCGCCCTTGCTGGCTGGCAATGAGCCCATCGTGGTGCACAACGTGGATGTCCTCAGCAATCTCGACCTGAACAAATTATTTGAATTTCATTTGTCACAGGAGTCCCTCGTGACCCTGGTAGTCCGGAGGAGGGACACAGACCGTAACTTCCTTTTTGACCGGCACATGCGGTTAACGGGATGGATAAACAGAAAATCGGGTGAAATCAGAGAACCGGTGCCGGGTATAAATCTGTATTGCGATATGCTGGCTTTCAGTGGAATACAGGTTATCGATCCCAATTTTCTCTCCCTGATATCCGGCTCCGGAAAATTCTCTGTAATTGACACCTATTTGCAATTGGCGCCGGAATACCGCATCATGGGCTATGAAGACAACTCCTCCCTGTGGATGGATGTGGGCAAACCGGAGCAGCTGGCGGAGGCGGAGAGGTGGTGGCAGGGCTAAAGCCCTGATTAATAAATTATACTGCTCTCTTACCCCAGGCTGAACCCTTGAGTCGGCTAAGTGATCCTGCCAGAATGGGAAGTTGATGCGTTTTCTATTCCGTTTTTTTAGCCAGAACTGCTCCGAACATGGTAAATCCTTCCACTTTGCCGGCGGAATCAAGTTGAAATTTCCACGATTTCAGGTAGTTGCTGATATTTGCGTGTAAATCAAGTTTGCCATCCTGTACCAGTTTAAGGATCCCCGCTGAATTCAGGGATTTGCTGATGGATGCAGCCTGAAAACGGGTCTTTGTTGTCACCTTCCTGCCTTCCAGGATATCTGCCCAACCATAGCCTTTGGCCCATTCGATTTTGTAATTATCCACCACGGCAATGCTTAATCCACGGATTTTATAGTATTCCATCCGTTGCACTAAATTCCACTTTAGGGAGTCCTGGGTTTGGACCCAGCACGACAAACTGTTTTCAACGCGGTTTATTCTCTCCTGGATCTCAGGTGAATATTCGGATTGCTTTGATGTGCAATGAAAGAGGCTTAAGGGAAAAGTAATTATGCACAAGTAAATGAATAATTTTTTCATATCATGATTCATTTGAAGATCAAGACGTAAACGAAAAGCTAATTTTACTTTTTCCCATGAAGATGAAGAAAATCTTCCGGAGTGAGTTGAATTTCTCTGAGTATCTGACTGATCAGGGATCTGGTCAGCATTTCATTCCCATGATGTGGTAAAGTGGTGTATCTTCCGTCAGAGTGTCTGTAAAAAGCATGACTGCCCTTTGTTCTTTTCAGCTCAAACCCCAGGAAGAATAGAATTTTCTCAAATTCTTTTGTTGTGATGAGGGGTAATTTGCTCATACCGCAATTTTAATTTGCTGTATGCCAATTAATTCAGGTATATTTTCCAATTCTCCGGGATCGATCTCTTCCAAACAGAGTTGAATAACTTCCCGCAGGTTTAGGTTCAATTCATCAAGCGAGGAGGCCTGTGTGTGCGCTCCCGGTAGCTCTGGTACAATGGCTGTATAGAGTTTGAGCTCTTTATCCCAGGTAATTTCTGCAGTGAAATTATATTCTCTCATTATTTTTTTCGCTAAGTTAAGCAAAATTCACTTTGCTAGACCACAATATAATTCCGGTACTCAAACATCCTAACCCCAAACCACTTCTCAATCCGGTAAAGAATTTTGTACTTTGGTTTCATGTGGGTTCTCCTGAGATCAGGGGTAATCGACCAGTTAAGCTTGCTGATCCGATCCTGCATGACCGCCGGATGGGTACCTTCAAAGCGGGCCAGTGCATCGTACCGGCCGGAATAGTCAAATATTTCCGCTGCCACTTTCTTTCCGACCTCTTCTTCAGAAATTCCCTGATAATATTTCCTCACAGCATGGATCTTTTCCTGCATGATCCGGGGATGACGCACCCATCCGTAGTGATAAATCTCAGCTGCGACTGGAACTACTTTCAATTTCCGGCCATTTTTCCTGAATCCCTGGGCATCGCGGTAGGAACGAATGGTTTTATCATTACGGATCACACGGATTTCATTGCGGTACCACTTTCTCGAATCTCCCGTATAGTCAAAGGTTCCGTAAAAATGCCGGAAACCAAACAACAAGCCCTCCACTTCCTTTCTGTTCAGGTTCTCTTCCAGGGACTTACGTACAACAGGGAGGTATTTTTCATGCAAAACCTCATCGCACTGGATGTAAAAACACCAGTCGTATCCGGGGGGAATGCTGTCAAAAGCTTTATCGGTTTCTGCCGCATAGACGGCCCCTCCGGAAAGCAATCCCGAATCCCAGACGGTTTCAGTGATTTGTATTTTCCCAGGGGCTATAGATCGGATCAGAGCGAGGGTTTCGTCTTCAGATTGCCCTACAGCAATAAAAAACCGGTCGCACAGGGGAAGCACGGAGGTGATGGCCTCCCTGACGGGAAAATCCAGTTTAACAGCATTTCGGATAAAGGTAAATCCGGCTATTTTCATTTACCAGATTTTTAAATTATCAATTTCAACATATCACATTTCACAACGGTGGTTTTTCAAACAGCGGTGCGGGATCTATGGTAGGTTCATATCTATAAATATTATTGCTCCTCCGGAGCTTTTCCAGAACCGATCACCGATTACCGTTCTCCCGTCTCCGTTTTCCGCTTTCCACCAGCAATTCCACTCCTCCGATAAACATCAGGGCATATCCTAGGAGTTCAATCCCCTCTTCGGCGGCGTTTTTAGCCCATCGGTTGTAGTCTGCTTCCAGGAGGTGTTCCCAGAAAGCGGTTCTTCCGAAAAGCCGGCTGAACACAAAAGTGACCAGAAAACCAATGACCAGCCAGGCCAGTGCGCGATTGTCAAGGAACTTATAAACTGCTGCCAGAATCTTTTTACGGTAATTTATCAAAAGACCGGTAAAAAGCAGGATCAGCGGGATTTCAAGGTAAAACCACCAGGGGATCTGGTTGTTGAATTCCCGGATAAATGCCATGAAGAAAAAAACAGACATCAGGTAGGTCAATGGTTTCAGCACAGCGTCATACCTGCTGCTGACCAGCATAAGGATGCCAAGACCGAACAGGAATATTTCCTGTAAAATTTCTGTCCATGAATTTTCACCGAATTTTCCCGTGGAGGTGATGGTTTGAGCATCATGAAAAAAGGCGAAATTCAGCAAAATCATTACCAGGGCATACAAAAATACCCTAAGGGTGAAAAGAGCGATGGTTCTTATATTTCTGTCCATTCAGTTTTCATTTTGTCAATTATATGGGCAAAAGCATCCGCTTCGTTGGCTGGTAAAATCGTGAAATGTTGCTTTAATTCCTGCGGTGCATTGTCAGTCAAAAAAGAATGTGCCGTAAATTCCAGTAAATCAATATCGTTGTAATCATTTCCGATCCCCATGGTGGCATTGGGATCAATCCCCAGCCTGTTGCAAAGAAACAGTACGCCGTTGCCCTTGGACACACTCCGGTGAAAAATTTCCATCCAGATGTACCCTGTATCCAGGGGAGAAGTTGCCCTGATGATCCTGATGTCGTCGGTGATGGCTTCAATGCGTTCCTTCATGCGGAAGAATGTCTGTTCATCCCCGGGGAATACCAGGAGGAACTGACTCAGCCCGGAGGGGATTATTCCTTCAGCGGGCAAAGGTTCCGCATACTTAAAATGGTGCTGGTGATACCGCTCAAATTCTTCGCAGAATTTACTGCCCCTGTGAACCCAGTGCAGGTGGTTATCCGGGGCCGGATAAAATGCATGAAAGTTCAGGTCCTCGGAAAGGAAAAAACGGATCAGCAAATTTGCTGTAACTGCCGGAATACTGGTTGTTTCAATATGCCTGTTTTCCCTGAAGTCGTATACCCCCGATCCGGAGGAGTAAACCACAAAGTCAAAAGGAACATGCTCAGGAATAACTTCCCTGACTTTCATCATGTTACGGCCGGTAGCAGCAACCCGTACAATACCTGTTTCACCCAACCAGCGAAGGGTTTCCAGGTTGGAAGGGCTGATGGACTTATCGTTCTTCAGGAACGTTCCATCCAGGTCGGTTGCTATAAGTCGGATGTTGTTCATGCTTTAATGCGGCACAAAAATAACATTTGGAAGGTGTATTTCCCATGGAACAACTTTGTTTTACCGTTAAATTCCTGCCGTTCACCTAAAATGGAATGTCAACCAATCCTGCAGATCATACTTTCCGGTGATTATTATATCTTTGCGTTCTGAAAAAACAGTATGAAAGCAGGATTAATTGGTTACGGCAAAATGGGGAAGGAGATCGAAAAGATCCTCCTGGAACGTGGTCATTCCGCCCCCTTGATCTTTGATGTGGACAACCTGGATGAACTGACACCGGAAAACCTGAAACGATGTGATGTGGTGATAGAATTTACCACACCGGATGCAGCAGTAAAGAATTACCTCGCTTGTTTTGAAGCCGGGGTGCCGGTGGTGAGCGGAACAACCGGCTGGCTGGATTCCAGAGAGCTGGTGTTGGAAAAATGCCGGGAAAAAAATGGGACCTTTTTTCATACTACCAATTTTTCGATTGGGGTAAACCTTTTTTTTGAACTGAACCGCAAACTGGCGGAGATCATGAGCGATCATCCGGGTTATGCGCTCAGCATGAAAGAGGTTCACCATACCCAAAAGCTGGATGCGCCCAGTGGAACAGCCATCACACTGGCCGAAGACCTGATCAGCATGATTCCTGAAAAGAAAAGCTGGAGAAATGATCTGAATACCAGTGCGGAGGAGATAGGGATTCTTTCTGAAAGAATTGAAAATGTTCCCGGCATTCACACCATCAACTGGGAGTCGGCAGTCGATACCATCCAAATCACGCATATTTCAAAAAGCAGGAAGGGAATGGCCCTTGGAGCCGTGATGGCTGCCGAATACAGCCTGAACCACAAAGGAATCCTCTCCATGAAAGAGATGCTGAATATTTAAAAACATACACAATCCATGAAAGAATTCTTTTCGAACAAATGGTTTAAGTTTGCCGTTGTTGCCCTTTTGTACACACTTTGGGTAATCTGGCTGAAGAACTTCTGGTGGTTAATCGGGCTGGGGGTAATTTATGACATTTACATCACCCAAAAAGTGCACTGGGCCTTTTGGAAGAAAAAAAATCCTCCCGGAGGTAAACAGACTAAAGTGGTGGAATGGGTTGATGCCATCATTTTTGCAGTAATCGCCGCTTCTTTTATCCGCATGTTTTTCATAGAAGCCTATACCATCCCGACCTCATCAATGGAAAAATCAATGCTGGTAGGCGACTATCTCTTTGTCAGCAAAACAGCTTATGGCCCTAAGACTCCCAATACGCCCCTGAGTTTTCCATTTGTCCACAATACCTTGCCTCTCACAACCAGCAAGTCGTATGTGGAATGGATAAAAAGACCCTATAAGAGAATGGCAGGGTGGGGAAAAATCAAAAACAACGATATTGTGGTCTTCCATTTCCCGGATGGCGATACGGTGGCTTTCAAGGTACAGAACCAAAGTTATTACCAGTTGACCAGAAGTTACGGGCGTGACCGGTTATGGAGTGACAAAGCCAATTTCGGGGAGATCATCGCTCGTCCTGTCGATAAGCGGGAAAATTACATCAAACGTTGCGTGGCCATTCCAGGGGATGAATTCGAAATCAGGAAAGGTGTTCTTTTTATCAATGGCAAAGAGCAACAACATTTTCCCGGAATGCAATACAACTACCTGGTAAGGCTGAACAGTACCTTTAACCCTAAAGCCCTTGACCGCCTGGGAATTGCAAACGACGACAGGCAGGAATACAACTCCTTGCAGTACATTTTCCCTATGACCGACAAAATGACGGGGGAAATGAAGAAATTTACCAATGTGACCGGTGTGGACAAGTTGCTGGATGAGCCCGGACGGTGGGATTCCGCGATTTTCCCTTCCGACAGCCGTTTCGCCTGGAATGTGGATAATTTTGGCCCGCTGAAAGTACCAAAGAAGGGTGAAAGTATTTCGCTGACCATGGATAATCTTCCGTTGTACCGCAGGATCATTGATATTTATGAGAACAATGACCTGGAAGTGAAGGACAATGTGATTAAAATCAATGGTCAGCCGGCAACCAGTTATACCTTCAAAATGGATTACTACTGGATGATGGGCGACAACCGCCACAATTCTGCGGACTCCCGCTACTGGGGCTTTGTTCCTGAAGACCATGTGGTCGGCAAAGCTTCTTTCATCTGGTTATCAATGGATAAGGACAAGAAATTCCTTTCCAAGATCCGTTTTAACCGGTTGTTCCGCTCGATCCATTAACTACAAAGGCCTGGCCATCAGGTCAGGCCTTTGTTTTGAAATATAATATCAACTTATGGAAAACCAGACTCCCGTTAAGAAAAGCGGCGCCAATCCACAACTGGTTGTCATCCTGGTTCTGGCTGTGCTTTTGGTGATCTTTACCTTGCAGAATCAGGAAAAAGTCACGCTGAAAGTTTTTTTCTGGACCATACGGGAAATACCGGTAGCGCTGATGCTGGTAATCACCATCCTGTTTGGCTACCTGATCCCTTATTTGTTGCTCATTCCCAAAATCTGGAAGTTGAAGAGTGAGTTGACCAAAACCCGGAAAGAGAAAGAAGAACTGGAAGAATCCCGGGAAAAACCAGTCAGGGAGAGACCGGTCAGAGATCCTGAAGGAGTGCCTTTCGACGATGAAGAAGATGAGCAGGAGGTCGATCTGGCCAGAAAAAACATCGCCGGAAGGTTGTTCAAGGAATAAAAAAAATGCAGCCTCTTCTGCTTTCTTCTGCCTGTTGCCCGCCGGCAGCCTGGTTCAGTCTTGTGGTTTCCCATGACGAGGTCTTCATCGACCAGCATGAACATTTCGTAAAGCAAACCTTCCGAAACCGCTTTTCCATCCTGGGCCCCAACGGAAAAGCTGATCTGGTCATTCCTGTGGAGAAAGGACGTACTCCGGGCCAGCCCATCCGGGAGGTGCGCATCGCTTATCATACGGAATGGCAGCGCAACCACTGGCGATCACTGCTGGCTGCCTACAACAATTCCCCCTGGTTCCGCGATGTGGAAGAGGAAATCAGACCGTTTTATTTCCGGAAATGGGAATTTCTGTTTGATTTCAACCTTGACTGGTTGCAGACTATTCTCGGTTTGCTCAGGATAAACAAGGAAATCCGGCTGACAGCAGGTTTTGAAGCTATACCTGGCCGTTTTGATAATTTCAGGGAGGCAATCACGCCAAAAGTAAGCTGTGATCAATGGATTCCCGGATATGTCCAACAAGAATATACCCAGGTATTTCATGATAAATATCCATTTATCCCAGGACTAAGCATCCTCGATCTGCTCTTCAATGAAGGCCCAATGGCCGGAGCGAAGCTAGGGAGCTATCCCCAGTATTAAGACTGGGGTTGGCTGCCGAAAACGCGTTTCAGGAGATCGGTTACCCGGGCCCGGACATCAGTACGGATCTTTTTCTCTTCTTCACCGATTTTCAGGAACATGCCGTCTAATCCTTTCTGGGTCAGGTAAGTCTCCAGGTTGACATTCACCGGCTTCAATCCTGCCAATACCCCCACTGTTGAATTGGCCACCTTGTTCCATTCCGTGGTCAGTTTTTTCCAGCTGTCAGCAGTAGATACATTCCCGATCAGCTTCTTTTCCAGGGAGACTTTGATCTTGGGCTGATACAACTGGAACAACTGCTGCGACGTATTGGTCTTCAAATAGGTGGTGGCCGCTGTCTCATTGCCTTTCAGGATGGCCAGACCATCAGGAATGGTCATGCTGGTAATCGCTCCGAGAAAAATAGGGCCTGCTTCCTTGGCTGCATCTTCTGCTGCCCGGTTGATGCGCAGGATCACTTCATTGACCAGGTTTTCCCCGCCTGGAAGTTTGGAAAGGTTCTGGGTGATGACATTCGCTTCCGGAGGAAGTAAAATCTTTATCATAGCATCACCAAAATAACCATTCACTTTTGACAACCGGACGACCGAACTGTCGGATCCGACCTGTAAAGCCTGTTTAAATCCTGCCACTATTTCCTCAGAAGTAAGCGGACGGTTGGAGAGCGTGCTGTTGGCCAGCTTGCTCAGCTCTGAGCAGGATGCCAGTGTGAAAACCAGTCCTGCCAAAAAAATCAATCGAAAAGTCTTCATGTTGTTGGTATTAATAATTTTGGTTAATTGTTCCTTGCCTGTTTTGCGGAAAGAATTTCCCGACCAGGTCGTTTCTTCCCATCTTTCTCAGTTCCTGAATGATGCTTTTCCGGTATTCCTGCTTGTACCAGAAGAAAAACCGGCGCTGGCCCTGCCGCTCCTCCAAACTCCGTGCCGAAACCACCTTATTGAGCGTGTAGGGGTGATACCCTGAATAATAGGTCTCGGTGGCCAGTGTCATCGGGGTAGGGGTGAAATCCTGAACCTGTTCCAGCTTGAAGTCCAACTGCCTGGTCTCCAGCGCCAGGTTGGCCATGTCTTCCGGAGTGCATCCGGGGTGACTGGCAATGAAATAGGGGATCAGCTGCTGATTCAGTTTTTCTTCACGGTTGATGCGGTCAAACTCCTTCTTAAATTCCCGGAACAGCTCAAAAGAGGGTTTTCTCATCAGTTCCAGCACATGTGCAGCCGTATGTTCCGGGGCTACTTTCAGTCTTCCGGAGACATGGTGCCGGATCACTTCCCGGAGATATTGTTTGTTGATTTTATCTGTTTCAGCGTTTCCGGAGGGCTTCAGAAACATGTCGTACCGGAGGCCGCTGCTGACAAATGCCTTCTTTACTTTTGGGTGATTTCTGACCTGACGGTATAAATCGATCAACGGCTGGTGATTGGTATCCAGAATTTTGCATATTTCAGGGAAGATGCAGGAAGGTTTTTTGCACTTTCTGCAAACCTCAGGCCGGGTACCTTTCATCTTATACATGTTGGCCGAGGGGCCGCCAATATCTGAGATGTACCCCCTGAAATCCTCCATTTGTGTGACTTTCTCCACTTCTTTCAGGATCGATTGCGGGGAGCGGCTGGCGATAAATTTGCCCTGGTGTGCGGAAATGGTGCAAAAGGCGCAACCCCCGAAACATCCGCGGTGCAGGGTAATGGAATGCCGGATCATCTCATAGGCCGGGATAACTCCTTTTCCTTTGTATTTAGGGTGGGGCAAACGGGTGTAGGGAAGATCAAAGACGCGGTCCAATTCTGCTTCACTCATGGGAGGCCAGGGAGGATTGACCACCACCCACTGGTCTCCCGTCGGCTGGATCAGTTTTCTCGCTTCCTGTTTGTTGGATTCCTCCTCAATATGCCGGAAATTTGAGGCATAGCTTTTCTTGTCGGCCAGGCAGGTTTCATGGGAGGCCAACAGAAGTTCTTCCCAATGGGGCAATGTGGCATAAGGTTTTCCCGGCTGGGTCAGAAAGGCTGTCTGCGGGATGTTGGTCAGTTTCCGGATATTTACACCCTGCTGTACCAACCGCAGGAATTCTGTGATGGATTTTTCCCCCATTCCGTAAAAGAGCAGGTCGGCGCCTGAATCAATGAGGATGGATGGGAAGAGCCTGTCGGACCAGTAATCATAATGGGTCAACCTGCGCAGGGAGGCTTCAATACCGCCGATAACGACAGGGATATCGGGGTACAGCTTTTTCAAAATCTGGGTGTAAACAACGGTAGCCCGGTCAGGACGGCGACCGGCAACTCCTCCCGCGGTGTAGGCATCATCCGATCGGCGGCGTCTCCCGGCAGTGTAATGATTGACCATCGGATCCATGCATCCTCCGGTGACCGCAAAAAAGAGATTGGGCTTACCCAGTTTTTTGAAATCGCGCAGGTCATCCTGCCAGTTGGGCTGCGGCACAATGGCCACCCTGATCCCGGCGCTCTCCATCACCCGGCCGATGACGGCTGTACCGAAGGAGGGATGGTCCACATAGGCATCTCCTGATATCAGAATGACATCGGCTGTTTCCCAACCCCTCTCTTCCATCTCTTTTCGGCTAACTGGCAGCCAATCACTTGTATCCATTTTTCCCGTTCATTCCTCAATTGCGGAAATTACTAAAAAACGTTAATAAAATCACCAAACCCTGAAATAATCCTTATTTTCATATTCTGAACGGACGATGGAAACGCTGAAAACAGAGCCTTGCTGTTCCATTTTTCCCGAAACTGAACTAAACTAATCTGAAACGGATGGATCCGATAAAACCCAGAGACCTCATTAAAGCTAACCCCGAACTGAACTATTTTGGCGGAGAACTGTTTGCCTGGGTTCTCATGCATCTTCTAAGGTTCCATAAACTCAACAAAGTGTATTCTAAGATTGATAAAAACAGTGGGATTGAATTTGTGGAAGAACTGATTCGCCTGTTGGAGCTGAAAACAGAAGTGGATCCTCATGAATTGAAGCGTATTCCGGTCACTGGTCCTGTGATTATTGTGGCCAATCATCCCTTGGGTGGTCTTGATGGCTTGTTGTTGATCCAACTCCTCTCTTCTGTGCGTAAGGATATTAAAATCCTGGCTGCCTATATGCTGAAAAGGATTGAACAGGTTTCTGACTATTTCATTGATACACGGCCCGTGGATTATGATGCCGAACCAGGGGAGATCCATTTCCCCGGAATGGATGAATCTGAGGAACATCTCCGGAATGGCGGTTTGTTGTGCATTTTTCCTGCGGAAGAAACCACTTCCTGGGAGCATTACCGCCTCGGAACCGATAAGATGTGGAAATTCCCGGTGATCCGCTTCATCAAAAAAATGGAAGTTCCGGTGGTGCCGCTCTTGTTCCAGATGAACAACAGCAGGATTTTTCAGGTTATTGGCAGAATTCATCCGGCATTGAAAAACATCCGCCTCCCCTCGAACCTGTTTCACCGGAAAAATAAAAACATCAAAATAAGAATCGGTAATCCGATCCGCAAAACAGAACAACATTCCTTCCACGATGTGTACCAGTTTGGGCGCTACCTGAGGGCAAAAACCTATGGCATGGCTTCCCCCCTCGAGATCAAGCCCTTTTTCAGGATACCCTATAAAACACCTTCAGAACCGGCGCCCATCATCGATCCGGTTCCCAGCGAACTGATTCAGAAGGAAATTCAGAAAATCCGACATTCCTATATCCTTTTCAAGCTGAAGGAATACATCGTTTTTGTAGCGCCAACAAAGGAAATTCCGAAGATTCATACGGAAATCGGACGACTCCGGGAAATCACTTTCAGGGAGGTGGGAGAAGGAACCAATTTGAGTACCGACATCGATGAATTTGATTTGTACTACCACCAGATGTTTATCTGGGACGAAAAGCATGAAAAGATTGTCGGCGCCTACCGGGTGGGCTTTGGAAATGAAATCATGGCGCAGTACGGGAAGCGGGGTTTTTACCTGAATACTCTGTTCCGTATGGATGACAGTATGGGGGATATCCTGAAGCAAAGCCTGGAGCTGGGGCGCTCGTTTGTGGTGAAGGAATACCAGAAAAAACCGCTGCCGCTCTTTTTGCTGTGGAAGGGATTTCTCTACCTGCTCCTGAAAAATCCGGATCATCGCTACCTGATCGGGCCGGTGAGCATCAGCAACAACTATTCACGGGTTTCCAAGGATCTGATCATCCGCTTCATCATGGCCAACCATTACAATTACCGCATTGCGCAGAAAGTAAGACCCCGTCATGCCTATACCTTCCGCAGCAACGATCCCACCATTAATATTTTGATGGACAATACCGAAAGGGATATCAACAAGTTAGACAAGACCATTGGCGACATGGATGCCCTGAATTCCGGGTTACCGGTGCTGATCAAAAAATACCTCCGGGTAGGGGCTAAAATAGCCTGTTTCAATGTAGATCCGAAATTCAACAATTGCCTCGACGGTATGATCGTGCTCGACGTATACGATATTCCGAAGGACGCGATCGATTCCCTTTCCAAGGAGGTAAATGATGGGGTAATCCTCGAGCGGTTTTATTCCAACCGGGAATTGCAGGGATCATGACCGGTTGATTCTCTTTCTGACTGTTTCCCAGGTTGGGGTGATCAGAAAGGTTTCATTGGCGTAGGCGATCATTTTTTCAAACCTGACCATGGGAACAGCAAAGGTCAGCACATTTGCCTGAACACACGGCCTTGCAGACGGGTCGAACATGCCGATGACCGCCCGTGGGTTTTCCTTCGTGATCTCCAGATAGGGGTAATGAACGATGGAACCGCATCCTGCCCCAAATGGCGTGAACATGGTATTCGGATCAGTCTGGTCAAAATTGGCCCAGGTGAAAAGCCCGGAAAGCACATCAGGAGTGGCAAAGAAGATGACCACCTCCGGATGATCATTCTCTTCCAGACCATCCCATCTTTTGAAAATGATGTGTTGCCCTTTCTTTCCAAGATCCGCCTGGTTTTCCATAAAAACCTCAACCATTTCGGGGGTACGGATGTACCGTTCACCCTCCATGGTTTCATTTCCGCAAGACAGAAAGTATTCAAAACCAGGCCGCATGGTGTTACTGAATCCGAGATATCTTCTGGCACCCATGCAGGCCAGGTTATCGCCGGTATATGCCAGCGATTTGCCATTTCTGACTTTCGCCAGTTCGCAGATCAGGCAACTCCGGCCTTTGGGTTTTTCGTTTTTTTCGGCGCCGGCCGTACCTTCAGCATAAAAAAAGACGATGGGAAGTTCGGCTTCTCCGAAGTACTTCTCCCAAAGGGCAATAAATTGATCTTTCAGCTTTAATTCCATTTCCGGTTTTTACCGGACAAAAATAGGAAGATTTCAGAATTCAATTTTCGGCGCTTTCAGTGTTTTTGGGTCGTTGTATACTTTATGGGCATAGTTGATCACCTCCATGGTAACAGGCGCCACCCTGATCAGCACAAAATTCTCCTGCCATCCTGAAATGCCATCCCAGTAATCCCGTTTCTTTTTGATCAGCAGCTCTTTGTCATCAATAATCTCTGCTTTTCCGGAAATGTTGACATAGCCTTTTGCCGCGGTGTGGTCGGCATAATAAACGCAAACCCATGGATTACGTCTGATTTCCTTCACTTTTTCACTGTTTCTGGCCGTGGCAAACCAGGTGATCCAATCCCCGGAGGGCGGAAAAGGATTCATGGTGCGGATATCCGGTTTACCGGTAGAATCGATGGTGGCCAGGGCACAATAGGTAGCTCCTGCAATGATCTCTTTTGCCGCCGTGAGAATGGAGTCGCGGTTCACCGGGTTTTGGGCCTGAAGAAATGTTGAAAGGACAGGGACAGTTAATATCAGAACAAGGCAAATCGTAGTCAGAAATGTTTTCATGGATATGGTTTTGTTGCGAATATACTGCAAAGGCGCGAAAACGCAGGGAAAGATCAGGAAATTCCTGGTTTATCTCTGCGTTTCCGCGCCTTTAATTAATTTTATGGATAAAGTATTGTAGTTTCGTATGTAAAAATTAGTTCTCATATTGTATTCAAAAAGTCTTGGTGTCTTCATAATTGATTGAAATTCAGAAGCAGAAATATTCCTGGCATGCACACTCCGGCAGCGTAGCTGCCTGATCTTTGTAGAAAAGAATTCACCACAATTACGTATAAAGCCGCGTAGCGGCGAAATTTCTTCAATATCATTCATACCATTCAAACAAGTATCTTTCATCAAATTCAATCTCATTTTTTCGCAGGATATCCAGATATTCTTCCCTAAAACTTCTCTTTTTGTGATGAACAGGTTGATTAAGAATATATTTCGCTACATCATCTATTTGAGATTTTGAATAGGTGAATGATCCAAATCCATCCTGCCATGAAAATTTCCCTGCAATCCATTTTTTCTCATTAATGAATTTGGATGAACCCGATTTAATATCCCGTGTAAGGTCAGAAACTGACATGGTGGGATGCAATCCGACCAGAATATGAATATGATCAGGGTTACAATAAAGGGATAAAGGCTTACATTTGTTATTCGAAATGATACCGCAAATATATTTTTCCAATTCATTGCGGTGGATTTCGGTTATTATATTTGCTCGTCCCCAGACTGCAAATACAATCTGGACATACATTTGTGTGTAGGTGTTTGCCATGGTAATATTATATTATTTCGCAGCTACGCTGCTTACATTTTGGGGTTATCTGGTTACTTTTCTACAAAGATATTACGGCTACGCCGCATTTGTGTAACAGACGGAAAGATTTTTTCCTTCTGTGATTATTTTGAAAACACATAGGTAGCAAACTTAAATAAAGTATTATAGATCGAAATTTCCCATGTAGGAATCCACAAAGGAAGGAGCCACCTTTACCCTGGCGGTTTTGGCCCAGGCCAGCATTTGGGTGCAGGCATACTGGGTGTCGGGCTCAACATAAACAAAACCCTGGGAATCAAAACCTATCATCTGGTAATACGTGAACACTCCGTTTTTCATGGTACTCGTTCCATCATATGATAAGGAGGTTCTGCTGGAAGCGACGGCAATGATTCTTCCGGTGGCATTCAGGTCGGTGCTCATGGCGCCGATCTG
>DAIDJX010000030.1 GCA_027451165.1 Prolixibacteraceae bacterium
GCTATCGTGGATGCCACGGCTAAAGGCGCATTCTCCCTGATCGGAGGCGGTGATTCAGTCGCTTGTGTCAACCAGTTCGGATTTGCCGACGGAGTTTCGTATATTTCCACCGCAGGAGGCGCCCTTCTGGAATATCTTGAAGGACAGCAGCTTCCCGGCATTGTTGCGGTAAGGCAATAAATAAACCGCAACAATGAACCTAACCTGCATTCTGTTGTTTAGCTTCAAAAATATTGACGTATGAAATGCAATGTAGGTCCTGGCGACCGTTGGTTCAGAATCCTCGGTGGCCTTTTGGTAATTATTGTTTTGGGGTGGTTCTTCAAAAGCTGGTGGGCTTTGATCGGAGTTGTGCTTGTGCTGACCGGAATATTCCGGTTCTGCCCGTTGTATGTTCCGTTGAAAATAGACACCGGTAAAAAGCAAAATCCCTGAATTTTCAGGTAATGCACTAAAAAGTGGCTGACAATCAATCAGCCACTTTTTTTTGGTGGTTTTCCACTCTTTTCCCACTTTTGAAGGAAAAACCAAATGAAGAATCTGATACCGTTAATCCTTCTGATCATTGTAGTTTTATTACCGGGATGCAACCAGCCCGTCAAAGAAGGTGAAATCTCCCTGCAGCTGTCTGAAAACTGGCAATTCCGGCAGGCAGGTGAAGAGAAATGGCTTCCGGCCCTTGTTCCCGGAACCGTGCATACCGACCTTTACAACAATAAAGTTATTGAAGATCCCTATTACCGGCTGAATGAACACCAGTTGCAGTGGATCGATAAGGAAAACTGGGAGTACCAAACCACCATCGATGCTGATCCGTCACTTTTAAAATTTAACCGTATAGAGCTGGAATTTAAAGGGTTGGATACTTATGCTGAAGTTTCCCTGAATGGACAGGTGGTTTTACAGGCCGACAACATGTTCCGCGAGTGGAAAGCGGATATTAAACCATTTCTAAAAAAGGGCAGCAATACGCTGCATATCCTGTTTCGCTCGCCCATTGCTGAAGGAATAAAGAAATACGATGCCAATGGTTTTGTCCTCCCGGTTTCCGGTAACGACCTGGCAGAAATCGGAAAAGTAGAAGGGGGTAAAATGGTGAGTGTCTACACCCGGAAAGCAGGATACCATTTCGGATGGGACTGGGGACCGAGGCTGGTCACCAGCGGAATCTGGCGGCCTGTATTCCTGAATGCCTGGAATGACATTAAAATCAGAAACATACAATACCGGTTGTCTGAACTCGACGAAAAAAAGGCCAGTTATGCCGCAGAATTTGAAATAGAGGCCACTGGTAACCAATCTGCTACCCTGACTATTGACAACGAAGGGATTATCCTTGCAAAAGAGCGGGTAGAGCTGAACGCAGGAACTCATCGGTACAAAGTCAGTTTTGACATTAAAAAGCCGGAATTGTGGTGGACGAATGGGTTGGGTAAACAACCGCTGTATGTGTTAACCGGGAAAGTATCGGCAGGCACAATCACTTCTTCACTCACCGAACGGATTGGTATACGGAAACTGGAACTGGTCCGGGAAAAGGATGAAGGCGGAACTTCCTTTTATTTCAGGCTGAACGGAGTGCCGGTTTTCATGAAAGGCGCCAATTACATTCCGAATGATGTTTTTCTGCCCCAGGTGACAGAAGAACGATACAAAAAAGTAATTCAAACGGCTAAGGAATCCAACATGAATATGCTCCGGGTGTGGGGCGGAGGTACTTATGAGGAAGATCTTTTTTATGAATTGTGTGACGAGGCCGGGATTCTGGTCTGGCAGGATTTTATGTTTGCCTGTGCGATGTTCCCGGGCGACAGCACTTTTCTTGAAAATATCAGACAGGAGGCCATCGACAATGTGCTTCGGTTGAGAAATCATCCCAGCCTGGCCTTATGGTGCGGGAACAATGAAATATTGTCGGCCTGGACTGGCTGGGGCTGGAAAAAGGCAGAGGAAGAGAAAAATCCGGATACTGCAGCCAAAATCTGGAAGGCCTATTCGGATATCTTTCTGAAAATACTTCCGGAAGTGGTTCAAACGCTGGATCCGGAAAGATCCTATGTGGATTCCAGTCCTTCCTCAGGTCCCGGCATTCCGGCTGATCTGAAAAACGGGGATGAACATTACTGGGGAGTCTGGTGGGGAAAGGAACCTTTTCAAACCTATGCCACCCATATCGCCCGCTTTATGAGTGAATATGGATTCCAGTCCTTTCCGGAAATTTCCACTGTCCGGAAATATGCGCTTCCGGAAGATTATGACATCAATTCCGAAGTAATGAAATCGCATCAGCGCTCCTCTATTGGAAATGGCACCATTGAATATTATATGCTGCAAGAGTATGATAAACCAAAGGACTTTGAATCTTTCCTTTATGTAAACCATGTGTTGCAGGCTGAAGGGATTAAATTCGGGCTGGAAGGTCACCGCAGGGCAGCCCCTTATTGCATGGGTAGTTTATACTGGCAGATCAACGATGTCTGGCCGGTGGCTTCATGGAGTTCCACAGATTATTTCCAGAAATGGAAGGCGTTGCAGTATTATGTGAAGAAAAGTTTTGAGCCTGTGCTGGTTTCTCCGTACCGGGATGGTCAGGAAATCAAGGTAAATATCATCAATGACGAACTGACTGTGCAGAAAGGGAAACTGATGGTCAAAGTAATCGGTTTTGACGGGAAAGTGCATCGGAATTATGAAACGGAAACGGAAGTGCCTGCCAATACCAACAAACTGGTGTTTGCCGAGAACCTGGAGAAATTTGTTGGGGGAGCTGATCCTGCGGGTTCTTTCCTGTTGACGGAATTTTGGAGTGGCAACCGGATGGTTTCAACCAATACTTTATTTTTTAAACCCTATAAAGATCTCAAAATCACTGAACCACATGTGGAATATACCCTTGAGAATGTGGATGAAGGCTATAAAATTCATTTTACTACCGATAAGCTGGCAAAGAATATTTACCTGCAACTGGGGGATGAACCCGGATTTTTCAGCGATAATTATTTCGATTTGCTTCCCGGAGAAACAAAGATAGTAGCGTTTCATACATCCCTTTCAGAAGATGAATTGCGGGAAGTCTTAAAGATTCGCACCCTGGATAGTGCTTTTGCCGGAAATTAAATTTGTTAAAAAATTTAAAAAAAGATTAGGAATTCAAAAAAAAGCCGTACATTTGAACTACTTCACGTCAGATATAGATCTGACATTGTGTGTTTGGGGGTTAACATTTGAAAAAGGGAGCTATTGAGCTCCCTTTTTTTATTGCATTTTTCTGTTCCTTACATGTGGAACAGAACTTCTTCCAGCAGATAGACACCTGCGCCGGCAAAATAGCCCAACAGAGCCAGGAGGCTTATTTTTTTCAGGTACCACAGGAAGTTGATTTTTTCCATACCCATGGCTGCCACTCCTGCCGCTGAACCTATAATCAGGATGCTCCCTCCGGTACCGGCAGCATAGGCCAGGAATTCCCAGAAGAAATGGTCGGTGGGGAATTGGGACAGGTCATACATACCCATGGTGGCAGCCACCAGGGGAACATTGTCCACTATAGCAGAAAGCAATCCGATGGAAAGCACAATGGCAGAAAGGCTGGGAATGGTCTGTGAAAGCCAGGTGGCAGCAGAAGCCAGAATTCCGGCTGAATCCAGGGCTGCAATACTGATCAGGATCCCCAGAAAGAAAAGGATACTCGGCGTATCGGTACGGCGAAGGGCGTGAGCTACTGAAAAGGAATGTTTCACCTCTTCATCCTGGTCTTTATGCAGGATTTCTGTCAGAATCCAAAGCAGGCCCAGTCCAATCAGCATCCCCATGTAAGGTGGCAGGTGAGTTATTGTTTTAAAGACCGGCACCATCAGCAACATACCGATACCGGAGAAGAGGATGATTTTCCGGCAGATGGGTCTGACCGAATATTCCGCATCATCACTTTTCCGGCTCGCGGGTTCTACTTTCCCTTTCAGGGTAAAGGAAAGGAAGAGCAGGGGAACGACCAGGGAAACCAGGCTGGGCAGAAACAGCCGGGTAGTAATGTTGAAGGGGGTGATCTGGTTGCCGATCCACAGCATGGTGGTGGTGACATCTCCGATCGGGGACCAGGCGCCTCCGGCATTGGCAGCAATAACGATCATCCCGGCAAAAAACAACCTGTCTGCCGGATTCCTGATCAGTTTGCGGATCAGGGAAACCATCACAATGGTGGTGGTGAGGTTGTCCAGTACCGCTGAAAGAAAAAAGGCGATCAGCGAAACGGTCCAAAGGAGTTTAACCTTGTTGGTCTGGTTAATTCTGGAGGTAATGATGGTAAAACCACCGTGCGCATCAATCAGTTCGACGATGGTCATTGCGCCCAACAAAAAGAAGAGAATGCCGGAAAGCTCACCCAGGTGGTGGGAAAGTTCATCCAGAACAGGGTGTTTATCCGGAGCTCCTGTAATGATAATGGTCCACAAAATCACCCCGGTAATCAGGGCAAAAGCTGCTTTATCTATTTTCAGAGGGTGTT
This sequence comes from Prolixibacteraceae bacterium, assembly GCA_027451165.1. GTDB lineage: Bacteria > Bacteroidota > Bacteroidia > Bacteroidales > Prolixibacteraceae > UBA1413. The sequence continues at coordinate 4,505 of DAIDJX010000030.1, forward strand.
CAAAGGCTATGGCAGCATAGCCCAGGACAAATACCAAAATCAGTAAAATGGTCATCTTTTTTCATGATTATTCGTGAATATACTTTAGGAATGATTCAGCGACCAGCAGGTCTTCCGGCCAGGTGATTTTAATATTTTCCCGGTTCCCTTCAGTGAGGAAAATTTCTTTTCCGGATTTTTCAAGCACAGAGGCATCATCGGTAAATCCTGGTTCAAAGGGTGCAAGATATGCTGATTGTATGAGTGAAACATTAAAAGTCTGAGGGGTCTGGATCAGCCGCAGTTTCTCCCGGTCAACCGGTGAATTATTATATCCGGAAACCATACGGACTGATTCTGAAACCGGAACCACTGGTATGGCATTCCCATGTGCCAGGGCTCCTTCCAGGCAACGTTGCAAAGTGGCAGAAGAGACCAGCGGACGGACGCCGTCATGGATAAAAACTATTCCATTTCCAGATAAAACGGATAATCCGTTTCTGACCGAATGAAAGCGGGTTTCACCACCGGCAACCAATGTGTGGGGGATATCAAAACCGTATTCCTGACACAGTTTTTTCCAGTGTTCATGCTGTGATTCCGGCAAAACAAGGATGATGTTAACCGAGGTATCAAAACGGATAAAACAGTCAATGGTGTGCATCAGTACCGGTTTTCCAGCCAGGGGAATAAACTGCTTTAACAGGTTTGTGTTCATCCGGGTTCCGGAGCCTCCTGCCACAATCAGGGCATATTTGTTTAAGTTGTTCACCTGTTTGGTTAAAAACCGTTATCTTGCATTGGAATCACAAATTTAGCAATCTGTAATGATATGAAAGAGATTTTACAATTTCTTGCTGAGCTTGAAACAAATAACAACAGGGAATGGTTTAATGCCCATAAAAAAAGATATGAAGCAGCACGGGAAAAGATGCTTTTTATCACGGAACTGTTTGTAAATGAAATCAGAAAGTTTGATCCCGACATTCCGGTCATGGATCCGAAAGATTGTCTTTTCCGGATTTACCGGGATGTTCGCTTTTCTTTGGATAAAAGCCCTTATAAAACCCATTTCGGAAGTTATATTGCCAAGGGGGGGCATAAAAGTCAACGTGCTGGTTATTATTTTCATGTTCAACCGGGAGAAAGCTTCCTGGGAGGAGGTATCTGGATGCCTCCGGCAGAGGTTTTGAAGGCTATCCGGAATGCCATTTTCGATCATCCTGAGGAGTTTGTTGCCATCCTGGAGGATCCGGGATTCAACAAATATTTCAAGGAATTTGATGCGGAAAAACTCAAAACTGCCCCGAAGGGATTTCCGCCTGATTTTCCCTATATCGACCTGCTCAAACCGAAATCGTATGCTTTTGGCACCACCCTCACGGAAGAGGAATTGCTGAATAACCGGTTGCTGGAAAAGGGGCTGGATGCTTTCCGGGAGCTATTTAAGCTGAACAGGTTTCTGAATGACGCGCTGGACAATTATCTATGAATTTCGGATTTCGGATTTTTGATTTCGGATTTACCTGCGGTCACTCCTGCCTTTCAATCCGAAATCAAAAATCCGAAATCCGAAATATTTAACCTGTCACCTATGATTTGACATGCCGCATAATCCGCTCCACGGCATCATCAATCTGATCAGTGGTTTCCATGCCAAGCGTGACACAATGGATGTTTTTGTTGGTCATGGCATACCGGATCGACTCTTCCCTTTCTTCCTCCTTTACTTTGTCACCATTGCCGAAAATTTTCATACCGATAACCCCCTTGCCATTTTTGGCGGCGGTGGCCAGCAATCCGGATACTTCCTCCGGGGTTCCGTCCATGTGGACTCCGAAGGGATTGATCCTGGCCAGGATAACGTCTACCCAGGGATCTTCCACGGCCAGTTTCATGGCATCCCAGTTGTGGCAGGAAACGCCGACAGCCTTGATAATTCCCTGCTGTTTTGCTTTGGAAAGTCCTTCCATAAATGCCTTTTTTTCTTCTTTCCAATTGCCGTTCAGCATACAATGCATCAGGACAATATCGAAATATTCGCTGCCGGTTTCCATTCTGAACCGGTCTAAAGTCTCGGGAACATTACCTGCTTTCTGCCAGCGGGTATCGGTGGTCCACATTTTGGACAAAAGGGTTACTTTTTCTCTGGGAAGCTCTTTCAGCACTTCTCTGGCAAAGGTATGTGAACCATAGGAATCGGCCGTATCAAAAAAATGGATGCCCTTTTCCCAGGCATGACGGGCAATTTTAATAAAATTTTCTTTTCCCATCCGGGTGAAATTGGAAGACTGGTTACCACCATTGGTTCCGGTTCCGAAAGCTACCCTGGAGACTTTCAGCCCTGTTTTTCCCAGTTTTACCTGGTCAATAACAGCGCTTTTTGACAAAACAGGGGCTTCATACACCGGAAGACCAGCACCAAGAAAGGTCAAACCGGCTACACCGGCTACAGATGACTGAATAAAGCTGCGACGATCTATTTTTTTCATTTTTTGCTCTGATTAAAACCGGTATCAATATATACATTTTTTTATTTCTAAATTTGCCGACCGATAGAAATATTGATAAACGCTTACCATTACCATTTATGAAAAAATCAATCTTCTTTTTACTGTTTATGCTGGTTATTTCGACCCTTGAAGCTCAGAACATTCAGTTGTTGTATGGAAAAGGAAAGGATAAGGGATTCCTGACCTCTACCGTGGAAATGTTCAAACCCGACAAATTGGGGAATACTTTTTTCTTTATAGATTTTGCCTACGGAAACGAAGGGGTGGAAGGGGTTAGTTCTTCCTACTGGGAAATTGCACGGGCCTTCACGCTGGGTAAATCTCCATTCGCCTTTCATGCGGAATACAATGGAGGGATCGGGCGCTGGATAGACGGAACATTTTCCGGATCCTATACCATAAACAGCGCATGGCTCACCGGATTGGAGTACAGCCTGAACAATAAAAACTTTACCAAAGGGATTACCTTTCAGGCCCTTTATAAATACATCCAGGGGAAACATGATGCCTCCTTTCAGTTAACTGCGGTCTGGTTCTGGCATGCCTTCAACAACAAACTTTCCTTTACTGGTTTTACCGATTTCTGGAGGGAAGACAATACCTTCGGGCAGTCGAAGACTTCCTATATCCTGATGGGCCAGCCCCAGTTGTGGTATAACCTGAACAAGCATTTTTCTGCCGGAACTGAAGTTCAGGTGGGCTGTAATTTTGGAGGCACAGAGGGTTGGGACGTGACTCCTTCCGCAGCGCTTAAATATACCTTTTAAACGTTGTAACTTATGTTTGAGAAACTGTTTAAACTTTCAGAAAACCGGACCAATATCCGGACTGAAATCGTTGCCGGGTTGACCACCTTCATGACCATGGCGTACATTCTGTTTTTGAATCCCAGTATTTTGTCGGCAACAGGAATGGATAAAAACGCCATTTTCTTTGCCACGGCCATATCGGCTGCATTTGTCACCATCGCTATGGGACTGGTGGTGAATTTCCCGATTGCGCTGGCACCTGGAATGGGATTAAATGCCCTTTTTGCAACAGTGGCTCTGGCCGGGGTTGGAATGCCCTGGAAGGTGGCTTTGGGCGCCGTATTTATTTCAGGAGTCATTTTCGTTATTCTGACGGTGACAAAAATCCGGCAGATTTTGGTGATTGCAGTGCCCACCTCTTTGAAAAGAGCTATTACAGTGGGTATTGGCCTTTTTATCACCATTATCGGGTTTAAATTGTCCGGGATTATGGCTGTGACCACCGCTGCTATCCCTCCTACCGTTGAAGCAATGGGAAAAAGCGGGGGTATCGTTCCGCTCCAGTTTTTTGAGTGGAACATCGGAATGGGTTCCTTCACCAATCATTCGATGTTACTCTGCCTGATTGGTATTGCCATTACGGCTTCCCTGATGGCTCTCCGGGTGAAGGGTGCGTTGCTGATCGGCATAGTGGTCACTACGGTTATCGGTATTCCCATGGGGGTTACCCATATTCCTGAAAACGCTGCATTCTTTGCCTTACCCGATTTCAGCAACCTGGCCGTCGGAGCTTTGGATATCAAAGGTGCGCTGAGCATGGGCATCTGGACCGTTGTTTTCACCTTTACTTTTGTGGAATTGTTTGACACCTTCGGAACGCTGGTGGGCACTGCCGGAAAAGCAGGACTGATTGACAAAGACGGGAATTCCCCGAAAATTGGCAAAGCCATGCTGGTGGATGCTTTCGGGGTCTCTTTCGGAGCCCTGATGGGAACATCTACAGTTACCGCCTATGTGGAAAGTGCCGCCGGGATCGGTGAAGGAGGACGCACCGGTCTTACCGCTGTAACCACCGGAGTTTTGTTCCTGATGGCCCTGGTGATTGCCCCGCTGGCCACCATGATCCCCAATGCGGCCACCGCTCCTGCCCTGATTATTGTAGGTGTGCTGATGGCCTCTTCAGTATTGGAGATCGATTTTCATGACTTCACGGAAGGATTCCCGGCGTTTATGACTTTCGTTCTGATGCCCATGACCTACAGTATTGCCAATGGAATTGCCGGCGGGATCATTTTCTATACTTTACTGAAGGTTTTAACCGGAAAAGCCAAACAGGTCCACTGGATGATGTACCTGTTGTTTGCACTGGTGGTGATCCGCTATCTGTTCCTGAGTGAATAGCTTTCTAAAATAATCGCTGCAGAAATAGCAGTTTTTTCAAAAATTGCTATTTTTGCAGCGCAATGGGTTGTTAGCTCAGTTGGTTTAGAGCATTACCTTGACAGGGTAGGGGTCACTGGTTCGAATCCAGTACAACCCACATTGATTATCAAGACGTTACAGAGATGTGGCGTCTTTTTTTTTCTTTATTTCTTGTCGTAAACCAGTACCTGATTTGTATCTCCCATCGAGCTTGACATCGCTGATTTCACAGTCAGTGTTTTACCGTCATCAGATATAATCCATACATCGGTGATTTTTATCTCCATTTTCTCACCATTCATATCGAATACAATAGCTTTGGCAAAGTTTAGCTCCTTCTTATTGTCTGACCAGGTTGTAATGGTCTTAATGGAAGAATCCATCATGCCCTTATTGACAGATTCCTTGCCATCAAGAGTATATTTTTCGCTTCTCTTCATTTCTCCTCCGTCAAACGAAGGCTGAACAAGGTCAATGGAAATCAGATCCGCCTGCTGGTTAATGGTCATTGACGTTGCAGACATCATTGGTCCTTCACCAAGTGTGCTTTTTGATTCATTGAATGTCCATGAACCTGAAAAATCAGGTTGAGCAATCAAACTTCCCGAAAGAAGACTTAATAATACAAATGCAAATAAAACAGGTAACGAAATATTAATCAATCGTTTACCAGAACCAGGTCGTTTTTTACTATTCATTTCTTTTAAATTAAGGATAATTACAAATTTAATATTTACGAAATAACAACTTCCGGGTCTGAGAAGAAACTATTAAATTTTCCCTGATTTTGGAGAACCTTCCGGAGTAATACTGAAAACAGCTTCCTCCGGCTAGTAATCAATCAAACAACTGAAATCAGATAATACGTATTCTTATTTCTTTACAGAGAACCTGTAAATCGTTGATGATTTGAATTTTTCTCCGGGATTAATCACGGTGGAAGGAAACCCGGGCTGATTAGGGCTATCCGGATAATGCTGGCTCTCAAGGCAAAAACCTGATCTGGATCTGAACTGTCTGCCACCTGTTTCTGACGGTTTTTTAAACATAAGTCCGTTGCCCGTATAAAGCTGCATTGCTGGCTGATCGGTCATCATTTCCAGCATACGGCCGCTGACAGGATCATAAACCACAGCATCCACTTTTTCTTTATTGTCAAGGACGTAATTATGATCATATCCTGAAAAAACAGAACCCTCATACGTATCCCCTACGCTGGATCCGAAAGTCCGGGCTGAGGTGAAATCAAAAGGGGTTCCTTTGACAGGACGTATCTCTCCGGTGGGGATCTGCGTTGAATTTAAGGGAGTAAATGCAGATGCATTAAGCGTCATCTCATGATCAAAAATATTCCCGGTCCCTGCACCATGCAGGTTGAAATAGGCATGATTTGTAATATTAATTATACTTTTCTTATCTGTTGATGCGGTGTACTCAATAATGATCTCATTCTTTTTTGTCCAGGTAAAGAGGACTTCCACATGAATTGTTCCCGGGAATCCTTCTTCCATATCAGGGCTCACGTAAGTGAACCGTACGGCAGGATTTTTTTTGTTATTTATCAGTTCAGCGTTCCAGACCTTCGTGTACCAGCCGCGAGGGCCTCCGTGAAGGGTATTGGGTTTGTTGTTTACAGGCAGATAATACTCCACTCCGTCAAGGCTGAATTTTCCGTTAGCGATCCTGTTGGCGAACCTTCCTACTGTTGCTCCGCCGAAAGAACCTTTTAATATCGATTCAAGATCATAAGAACCAAGAACAACATTATCCATTTTCCCGTTTTTATCAGGAACTTCAACTCCTGCAATCCTTGCACCATAATTCGTGAGTTTCAAAACATTACCTGCTTTGTTTTTAAGCGTAAAAAGATATACTTCTGAACCGTCATGAGGACCCAGAAGTTCTTTTTTGATCATACCGTTATCTTCCCTTTGCGGATTGCTGAAGATCATTGAAAATGCGAAAATGGTTAATGATAAATAATTCATGATTCTCATTTTTTTAATCCCTCCAAATTTAATATTAAAGAGCACAGGGGCGATTTATTTAGAATTAGAAATAAGATGCTTACCTAAGATTCGGATTCTGTACAAAAAATCAAACGGCTATTCGGATTGTTAAATCCGTAATGCTTATTTTTATCCAATTATCACTGATCATAAATTTTACCTGATGAAAAGAATTCTTTGTTTAGGGGTACTGTTGTTTTCGTTGTTCAGTATTGGTTTCAGTCAGGGAACACCGTCCCGGGATGACTGTCTGAAGGATGTAAAAGAGAAACGTGGCGTTATGAAGCCGTGGAAGAAAGGTTCCAGGTATACAGGCAAGTACCGTAATGTGTTCAAAGAGGCCGGCTACAGTCAGGCTGATATTGACGCAAAACTGGCTAAAGCCTACTATGATATTTTTGAAGGACCCGGCAAGGTCTATTTTGAAGCAGGCGATTCAATGGCCTACATTTCTGATGTGAAAAATCATGATATCCGCAGCGAAGGACTCTCTTACGGCCTGATGGTAGCTGTTCAGCTGAACAAGAAAGATGTATTTGACCGTATCTGGAGATATTCAAAGAAGTATATGCAGCATCAGAGTGGCCCCCGCGAGGGATATTTTGCATGGAATCTGAAGCCGGAGACCGGTGCGCAAAATGCTGCAGGATCAGCTTCAGATGGAGAATTCTATTTTGTCACAGCCCTGTTATTTGCATCCAATCGCTGGGGCAACGAAACAGGAATTGACTATTATAATGAAGCCAGAAGAATACTTGATGCCATGTGGAGTAAAGACGGGACAGGCGGTGTCATGAATGTCATTAATGTAGAACATAAGCAGATCAATTTCGTGCCCGATAAAGGCGGATATGGCTATACGGATCCCTCCTATCATTTGCCGGCTTTCTGGGAGGTATGGGCAGAATATGCCAACGATGGTCATGCACAATTCTACAGGGATTGTGCCGATACCTCACGCGCATTTCTCCACAGAGCCTGTAAATCTCTGACCGGATTGAATGCCGACATGACAGAATTCAGCGGAGCTCCGAGAAAACAAGGACGCATGGAAAGTGTTTTCCGTTTTGATTCGTGGAGGGTACCGATGAATATAGCGATGGACTTCTCCTGGTTTGCCAGGGATAAGGAATGGCAGAAAGATTACGCCCGAAGGATCCAGAATTTCCTTTTCTGCAGGGGTATAGATACTTTTGAAGACCAGTTTAATCTCGATGGTACTTTACCTCAATGGGTGCTTCCTGCCGGTAAAGTGCGGAAACTGCGTCACTCACTGGGACTGGTGTCAACAGCAGGAGCTGCATCACTTATGGGAACCCAGGCCAAGAGTTGGAAATTTGTGGATGCGGTATGGAACGCAAAGCTCGAACCATATGAAGACGGTTATTTTGATCCCTATTATGATGGTCTTCTCTATCTCTTCAGCTTGATGCACCTGAGCGGAAATTACCGTTATATTACCCCGGATATGTGATCAGGCCGGAAGCTTTGAACACATCTGGCCAGTCAAATTATATTTGTCATATATAACTTAAATACAGCTATTTAATTCCGAATTTAGATGGTCAATCAGATCCGGCCAAATATGGTCAAGGCACTGGCTTTTCCAGGCACAGGATTAAGCTCCTGACTAAAACCGTCTTTTCTTTACTGGTTCTTAAAACAAGCAAAGCACTGAAATTGGATGGGATAATGATTTCCGGTGTCTGTTGAATTCTTAAACCGGAACCGCTCTGCGGATCAGTATCCCGGTTGTAAATAAACAGCGATTCATTCTGACATCTCAATTTTCACCACCGTATCAAACGGATAGGGCATTTTCGGGGAACTGCCAATGTTGATGAAGAAATTCCCGGTTTCGTTATTTCCCCACCATGTCTTTTGCCATGACAGTTCTGCTCCTGATTTCAGGAAACTGACGTATTTTACCTTGTCGGCAGGAACGCCTCTGGTATTCAGCTGCCCCAGGTTGGGATGCATCCAGTGGGCATAAATGGTATTGCCTTTCCGGGTATAACGACCCCAGTCGGGTTTGGCCAATTGGCAGGCGCCGCATCCATAAATGCTTTCGTGGTTGTCGTCCATCCATTTTCCCACCTCCTTCAGGATGCGGATACTTTCCTCCGGAATTCTCCCCCTGGCATCCGGGCCGACGTTCAGCAAAAGATTACCGTTTTTACTGACACAGTTCACCAGGCTATGAATGACCAGTTCAGGTGATTTCCAGTTTCTGTCGTTCTCAGCGTAGCCCCAGTTGTTGTTCAGTGTCAGGCAGGTTTCCCAGGGAACGGGGTTGCCGTACTGGTCGAGGATGGGTGCGTCGGGGATGCCCTGCTCCGGGGTTTCGAAATCGCCGAGGAAACTGATCTTCCGTTGTCCTGTAGCCGTTCCGTGATTGATTTCCAGGCGGTTGTCCAGAATGATATTCGGCTGGTATTTCCGGACCATCTGCACCAGTTCTTTGGCTTTCCACTTTTCCCCGCTGTATTCGTCGAAGGAGTAATCGAACCACATAATGTCCAGTCTTCCATAATCGCGGACCAGTTCTTCCACCTGGCCGTGCATATATTTCAGGTAGTTGTCCCAGTTAAAGGTGCGTTTGCCATATTCCTTGTCGTCGCGCTGGGGATGATTTCCTACATTGGGGTAATCGGGATGGTGCCAGTCGATGATGGAATAATACAAACCTACTTTCAATCCTTCAGCCCGGAAGGCATCCAGGAATTCCCGGACCAGGTCGCGGCCGCCAAAACGCGGCGTCAGTTTGTAATCGGTCAGCTTGCTGTCGAAATTGCAATAGCCGTCGTGGTGCTTGGCCGTCAGTACGGCATATTTCATTCCGGCTGCTTTGGCTATTTTTGCCCACTCTTTGGCATCGTAGTCAGCCGGATTAAAGACGTCGATGTATTTCTGGTATTTTTCTGTGGTGATCCGTTCATTCGACTTGACCCATTCGCCACGGGCAGGCACGGCATAGGCCCCGAAATGGATAAACATCCCGAAACGGGCTTCCCGCCACCACTGGGTGCGGTCCATCACTTTTTTGTAGTTTTCCGTATATTCTGCGGAAGGCTTTTCCTGGGCATAAACACTTATCACACTCAGTAAAAGTAGCGAAAGACAAAAGGTGATCAGTTTTTTCATAGGACAAGAATTTGTTTGTTAAGAACAGGATGACAAAATAACGGAATTTCCAAAATATTCCTATTTTTATCCTCCAATCAATCATTCTTTAAATATCAAACTTAAAAACTACCGTTCATGAAAACTTCAAGAAGGGATTTTCTGATCACCGGCACGCTGGCCCTCGGAGGCGCTGCTTTGTTGCCCGGACTGGGTTGTAAACCGCAGCCAAAGCAGGCAGCTGTCAAAAAAAGTGGTCTTACCACGGCGGTTCAGCTTTATTGTGTGCGGGATGAGATGAAAGCCGATCCCCTCACCACCCTCACCAAACTGGCAGAAATGGGCTATACCCATGTGGAACATGCCAACTATGTGGATCATAAATTTTATGGGTGGACACCTGCTGAATACAAAAAGGTACTCGATGATCTCGGCCTGCTTATGCCTTCCGGTCACACGGTTTTCGGGAAAAACCACTGGGACGACAGCAAACAGGATTTCAGTGATGACTGGAAATTGCTGGTAGACAATGCCGCTTTCATGGGACAGCAATATGTGGTTAGTCCCTGGCTCGACCCAACCATGTACAGCGACATGGATACCCTGCTGAAGTACATGGAGGTTTTCAACAAATGCGGGGAATTTTGTCAGAAAGCGGGGATGCGTTTCGGATATCACAACCATGATTTTGAATTCAGCCATAAGATCGGGGAAGAGATGCTGTTCGACCTCATTATGAAAAACACCGATAAGGACAAAGTTGTGCTTCAGTTAGATACGGGGAATATGTACACCGCCGGCGCCCTGGCCAAGGATTTGCTGGCCAAATACCCCGGAAGATACGACAACATCCATGTGAAAGACATGATCAAAAAAGCAGGGGAAGAGGGCTTTGAAAGCACTATTTTAGGGAAAGGTGTACTGCCCATCCGGGAGATCACCGACATGGCCCGCGACCAGGGTACAACATTGTTTGTTATTGAACAGGAATCTTACCAGGGCCTCGCTCCGCTTGACTGCATGAAGGAAGACCTGGCGGTGATGAAAAGCTGGGGGTACTGATATTGGTCATTTGCCTCCGGCGTCATTAGTCATTGGCGCTACGCGCGTCATTTGCCTTCGGCGTCATTGGTCATTGGCGCTACGCGCGTCATTTGCCTGCGGCGTCATTGGTCATTGGCGCTATGCGTGTCATTGGCCTGCGGCGTCATTAGTCATTGGCGCTATGCGCGTCATTGGCCTGCGGCGTCATTGGTCATTGGTCGTTTACCTGGAGCACCGGATTTTGCGGATTTTGCGTCCAGCACCAGGATCCAATCCAGATTTTCACCTGGGGTTGGCGTGTTGAAAGTTAGCATGCCGGTATTCTTAAATGTACCTATTTTGGTGGTTTGTCCATTACGCGGGTTAAACCACCAGGCTATAACCTCGCTGTCTTGAATTACCTCCATTTTTATGGCGAATTTCCGGCCAACCGGTGCATAAACCATGGCATAACTTCCGTTTTGGTCACGGGTAGCCACAAAACTATATGCGCCAACCCCTGGTACCGAAGAAGGTACGTCGGAAGTTACCACAATGGAATTATCGGGAATACGGGTTAAAAATGGCCGTGACTCCATCAGCATCCGGCCATACATCATTTGTCGGGCACCGGGCTGGTCGATGGCTGCGTACCAGGGCATCAAAGGGCGGTTGATGGGTTGCCTCCCGGGCGCGTACATTTGCCAGACCGAATGATGGCCATAGGTATGACCGAAAGCGCCGCTGAACAAATCCCAATAAAGAGGCCGGCGCACGTCGGATGCCACCGAGTGGCCAAAATCATCCGGTTTAAAATTAATGGGATGGTCTTCGTAAATGGGTTCTCCATCCAGGACAGGTTTTCCCGGTTGCAGGTGATAATCGTTCAGTGTCATCCGGTAACGCTCCGTATAACTGTTGCTGTGTCCATTCTGGCGCATGTTGAAATCGAGCCATGTTTCATTATGGAAGTATTGGGCGGAACCGCTACCTCCGGTGGGGTGAAAGGAAATCAGGTGGGCGCCGCCATCCCCCTCGCGTATGCCCATTGCCATTTCTGAAACAATCCGGCGCTGCAGGTCGTTTTCCACCGGGCGGTCGCCACCGGTAATCCAGATGATGTTCGGACTGTTTTTATAGCGTTCTCCAAGATATTTGCCGTAAATCCGGGCATTTTCAGGCGTGAAAATCTCGGGTCCGGTACCCCATTTTTTGTTCCATTTGTCACCCCAGGTGGGCAGAAGACCAATAAAAATGCCTTTTTCAGCGGCTTTTTTTACCACCCAATCCACATGGGCGAAATACTTTTCATTGGGCGTGGCTGGGTCGTTGTTCAACAAAGGTTTCTCCCCTTCGGCGTTGGGTGCATTTAACCCGTCCAATTCAGCAAGGGCTACAGCCTGAATGACTGTAAAGCCTTTCTCCCGGCGGTTTTCGAGATACTTCTCTGTATCGGCTTTGGAAAGCCGGTGAAACAGTTCCCAGGCTGTATCCCCCAAATAAAAGAAAGGGGTTCCGTCTTCAAAAACCAGGAAACGTTTGTTTTCCGAAACTTTCAGTTTGCCATGTTTCAGGTCAACAGAGGGGCCCTTCCACTGGGCTGTGGCAGTGGTAAAACCCAGCAAAGCAATCAATAAGAACAGGTTTTTCATGGTTGATTTCTATTATTTCTGAAAACAGAGAGGCATTTGAATAAGCCAGGAGAAAAGAGTATGACTGCTGTCATGCATAACTTGTGATGTATTATTTCATTTTTTTCTTCCCGTTGATTTAAAGCTTCCCGACGGTTTCCATCAGGGCGGTCATGTCGTCGAGCGCTTCGGCGATGCTTTTGCCGCCGGTCATTTCACGGATTTTACGGGATGCGGTTACAGGATCCATATCTCCTTTGCCGAACTTATCCAGCACTCCGAAAACTTTTCTCCAGTGCTCATTGGCTTTTTTCAGGGCAGGTGCGTTGGGACCGCCTGAATTGGCCAGTTTGCTCAGGTTGGAAAGCAGTTTGGTTTGCATGTCTTTTGCGGAGCCGCGTGACATTTCCTGAAGTTTTTCATAGACCGACAGGTTGGGATCGTTCATCATGTGCCAGTTTTTGAAGCGGGTGACATCCACCCCCTGTTGGGTCCATAGTTTGGAAACAGCGCCGGGATTGCCGCTGAGCCAGGCCAGATCTTTGTATGCTTCGGGATGGATGCTGGTGGTAACGGTTTCCCATGATCTCGTGGCGCTTCTGCCTGTCACCTCTTTGTAAGCCTGGTTCCAGGCGGCCTGGGCTTCCTTCTGCCACTGCTGAAGGGTGGCCCTGGTTCCGTTTTTTGTCAGGGCGCCCA
>DAIDJX010000031.1 GCA_027451165.1 Prolixibacteraceae bacterium
TCACTGTTGGCATTCTGATGCTGGTCCGTTATGGAAAACCGCACAAAGGAATTCCGGAAAGTGGTCCCAGAAACATGAATTATTTCGATGATTTTGTGATATTCGGAGGCCGGGAAATGGTGGTGGATTCACAGGGTCTGATCGGTGGTAAAACCACTTCCATATTTGGCGGTTCAGAATATGATCTCCGCCAGGTAAATCTGGCAGATAACGGCGCTGTGATTGACTGTGTCAGCCTTTTCGGTGGTGCTGGATTTAAGATTCCTGCCGACTGGACGGTAAAAAATGAAATTACAACCATTTTTGGCGCCTTTACCGATAAAAGGATTGCAGGCGGTCCTATTACCCAAAGTTTGAACAAGACGCTGGTTTTGCGGGGTTTTACCGCTTTCGGCGGAGTGGAAGTCAAAAACTTCTGAAGAAACCTGAATACTGCGTATGAAACATCCGCTGATATACAATACCAAATATCTGATGCTGTATGGCATATTCTGGTTTTTGATTGCCGGCGCCAGCGCAGCCATCCAGTGGAATTACTACGACATGCCACTGGATGTTTCTTTGATCTCCCCCTTAACCCAGTATTTGCTGTTTGCTGCCCTGGCCCTCAGTATCTGGTATGTGGTCAAATATAACCCTGTCGAAGCGAATTCCTGGTGGAAACTGGTCTTTTTTCACATAATAGCCTCTTCTGTTCTGATCCTGATCTGGGTATTCATTTCCAACGTGATTATCAATATGATCACCCCTAACCTGAACGAACTGATGACCATGAGCCTGCCCACCCGGATTTTGTCGGGATACATCATGTATGTTTTTTATGTCTTCTTTTTCATGTCCATTGTCTATTATGAAAACTTTAAGGAAAAAGTAAAAAAAGAAGGTGAACTTAAAGCGTTGATCCGGGAGGCAGAACTTCATGCCCTCAAATCTCAGATCAATCCGCATTTCTTGTTCAACAGCCTCAACAGTATATCTTCCCTTACCATGTCAGACCCGGCAAAAGCCCAGGAAATGGTGATCAATCTTTCTTCACTCATGCGTTATTCCCTGAAGCATGGTCAGAATGAAACGGTCTCCTTCGGTACGGAACTGCAGAATATTAAACTCTACCTTTCCATCGAAAAAGTAAGGTTTGGCCGGAAACTACAGCCTGTTTTCAAGGTAGATGAGCATTGTTACCAGGGGGTGATTCCCAATATGATTCTTCAGCCCATCTTCGAAAATGCCATTAAATATGGCGTTTATGAAGCTACAGAGCCGGTGGAGATACTTACGGAGGCCACTTGTTCCAATGACGCCCTTGAGATATCAGTAACCAACAGCTATGATCCGGGTGTGAGAAGTAAGAAAGGGGAGGGGATCGGCTTGAGAAATATCAGGGAAAGGCTACAGATTATATATGGAAACTCTGCCTTGCTGAAAATTAAAGATAACAGGAAAAATTTTACCATAACTTTGACGATTCCACAAAAAAACACCCTGTCATGAACGAACCCAAAATCCGTACGCTGATCATTGAAGATGAAGAACTGGCCCGGAGACTGCTCAGAACTTACCTGAACGAATACCCTGAACTGGAGATTCTGGGAGAATGTGAAAATGGTTTTGAAGGAGTGAAATCCATCAATGAATTGAAGCCCGACCTGATTTTTCTGGATATTCAAATGCCAAAAATTACCGGGTTTGAAATGCTGGAACTGATTGACCACCACCCTGAGATCATCTTCACCACGGCCTATGACCAATATGCCCTTAAAGCTTTTGAGTACAATGCGGCAGATTATCTCCTGAAACCCTTTTCCAAAGACCGGCTCCAGGGAGCTATGGAAAAGGTTAAGGAAAAACTGGCCAAAATGCCGGAAGCGCATGAAGACATTGTGGAAAAAATGAACAACTTTCCACGGGAAGAGTTCCTTGACCGCATCGTGGTCAAAGATCGCCACAAAATTCACATCATCCCGTCGGACCAGATCCGGTATATCGAATCGCTTGATGATTATGTACTGATATATACCAACGATGGCCGGTATATGAAGCAAAAGACAATGCATTATTTTGAATCAGCCCTTGATCCGCACAATTTTGCCCGGATACACCGCTCCTTTATTGTCAGGGTGGATCAGATTGCCCAGTTGCAGCAGTATGAAAAAGAATCATATATAGCCATTCTGCACGATAAAACCAAACTAAAGGTCAGTAAATCAGGTTATAAAAATCTGAAAGAAATGCTGAATTTCTGAGGGAATTCTTACAGGTTTGTTCTGACCCTAAATCCCCCGCCCGAACGACTGTCGTGTTCAGTCGGGCGGGCCTGAAGGGGACCTAAAACCAGCTGTAATTCAATATTTTTGCTTACAAATTTTGTTTTTAGAGTTTATTACTGAAAATCTGATTTGGAAACAACTTTTACCCTGTTACAAAGCTTATTCCCCCTTTAGTGGGTAGGGGGTCAGGTATACAGACGATGGGGTATTATTAAAAAAAATCTATCTTTGTGCCATCAGTTTTCAAAACAATTTGAAAGATAATTGTTCTTATTAAAAGAATACATCATCAAAGCGGAAGAGATGAAAGTTACAGTTGTCGGAGCGGGAAATGTCGGAGCTACCTGTGCGCAGGTTGTTGCCCAGAAAAATATTGTTCAGGAAGTAGTCCTTGTTGATATCAAGGAAGGAATTGCAGAGGGTAAATCTCTCGATTTGTGGCAGACAGCGCCGGTGAATTATTACGATACCCGCCTGACCGGGTCGACCAACGATTACTCCAAAACAGCGGGTTCTGAGGTCGTGGTCATTACTTCAGGTGTGCCCCGTAAACCGGGAATGAGCCGCGACGACCTGATTTCGATCAATGCCGGGATTGTAAAGTCAGTGACGGAGAATGTAGTGAAATACAGTCCGGAAGCCAAAATTATCGTGGTCTCCAACCCTCTTGATGTAATGACTTATGCAGCACATGTTGCTTCAGGATTACCCCGCTCAAAAGTAATGGGAATGGCCGGTATCCTGGATACTGCCCGCTACCGCGCGTTCCTTGCGGAAGCACTGGATGTATCCCCCCGTGATATCCAGGCATTGTTGCTGGGCGGGCATGGCGATACCATGGTGCCACTGCCGAGATACACCACCGTTTCGGGGATACCGGTAACTGAAATGATCGATCCTGAACGGTTGGAAGCCATTGTTAAACGTACCATTAACGGTGGCGGCGAGCTCGTCAACCTGATGGGCACCTCCGCCTGGTATGCTCCGGGTTCAGCTGCAGCCCAGATGGTGGAAGCCATCGTACTCGACCAGAAAAGGGTCTTCCCCTGTTGTGTCAAACTTGAAGGAGAGTACGGATTAAGCGACATGTTCGTTGGCGTTCCTGTAAAACTGGGTAAAAACGGAATCGAGCAAATCATCGAGGTCTCCCTGAACGAGGCTGAACAGGAATTACTCAGGTCCTCCTCCAATGCAGTTAAAAAAATCATGGAGATCCTGGATGGCATGAACATCCTCTAATATAATTTTTGATGAAATACGTCATTCCTCTGGAACTGATCGAACTGGAAGAAGACAACTATCACCTGACAATTAACGCCTCCTTTGTTGATGGATCTGTTGGCCTCTGGGTTATCGATACCGGAGCGTCGAAAACTGTTTTCAGCATCGCTTTGCAGAATTGCTATTCCCTCCTGCAGCAGGATGATCAGCTTGTAGTTCAATCAGCCGGCATAGGGAGTGACCACCTCGACACACTTCCCGCTGTCTTGCATCCCTTCCGTATCGGTGATTTAGCCATCGACAATCTGAATGTTGCCCTGATCGATCTTTCACACATCAATGCGCTTTATTACCATGCCACAGAAAAGGAAATTTGCGGGTTGATCGGTTCAGACTTTCTGATGCGTTACCAGGCTATTATTGATTATCCCCGTTTGCAGTTGACACTCCTCCAAAGGAAGACAAAGAAACGCTTTTCATTTTGAAACTTTTACCGCCTCTTTTTGACTTTTTCCGCAGATCGCTTATATTTGCGTCCTTATTTAGGTAAACCTGTTGAAAATTAAGAAGTACATAACCCGGAATTTTCTGTTCAGGCTGGGCTTGTTCCTGGCTTTGCTGACAGGGGCCTGGCTTTTTGACCATTTTCACCAGGGTGAGCGTGTGGAGATCACGGCATCACAGGATTCCGGTTCCGGTACCACAACCTCTTACCCGGGATATTACTTTACCCCGCAGGCTGGCGTAACCTTTAAAGCTCCGGTTCAAAAGAACACCCAATCCCGGCTGTTTCAGGAAAAAATGAACCGGATCGTTATGGAACATTGGAACGCACGGCTTTTGTTTCTCCGGAAGGCCGAAACGATTAATCCCATACACACCCTCAGTATTGCCCGGAACCTGGTTGCCTTCAGGTACCATTTTCTCCATTTTCCAGACGATCAGCCTCCGCTGTAAATCACCTTTTCCCGGATTCCTCCGGACCATTTCCTGTTGAAAGTTTATATTTAAAAAATCAATACTTATTATTTATTATTATGCAAAACAAAGGCGCAATTGTAACTTTTACTGTGCTGCTTTTAGCTGTCTGTTTGTACCAGTTGAGTTTTACCTGGAAATCAAACCAGATCGAAAAGCAGGCAAAGGAATATGCCAAAGGCAGTTCCACGAAAGAATTAGCTTATCTGGATTCCGTTTCCAGCGTGGAAGTGTATAACTTCCTCGGGCTGAAAAAATTTACCTATAAGGATGTCAAGGAGTTGGAAATCAACCTTGGTCTTGACCTGAAGGGTGGTATGAACGTAACCCTCGAGGTTTCTGTTGTGGATGTGATCCGGGCCATGTCCAACTACAATACCGACTCCACCTTTAATGCAGCATTGCTGAAGGCCGTTGAACTTCAGCGCAACAGTACCCAGGATTTTGTCACCCTTTTCGGGCAGGCATTTGAGCAAACCGATCCCAATGCCAAACTGGCGGCGATCTTTAATACCCTGGAACTGAAAGACCGCGTAAAGTACAACTCAACCAATCAGGAGGTACTGGACGTAATTCGCCAGGAAACTGATGCAGCCATTGACAATTCCTTCAATGTGTTGCGCACCCGTATCGACCGCTTCGGGGTGGCTCAGCCCAATATTCAGCAGTTGCAGACCCGCGGCCGTATCCTCGTGGAACTTCCGGGTATTGACAATCCGGAACGTGTCAGGAAACTGCTCCAGGGAACAGCCATGCTCGAATTCTGGGAAACCTATGAAAACCAGGAGGTTTATCCTTTTATGCTGCAAGCCAACCAGCGGGTGAAAGAACTGCTGGCTTCCACGGCTCCGCAAACAGGTGCCGCAACCGCAGAGGGCGCTGCAACTGCAGCTACCGATTCCACGAAAGCCGGTTCCCTGCTGGAGGAGATGAAGAAAGACACCTCTTCTGCTGCCGGCACCAATGCTGAAATGGAAAACTTCAGGAAAGATTATCCCTTGTTTGCCATACTGACACCCAGCACCAACCAGCAGGGTAACCTGTATCCCGGACCAGTGGTGGGGACTGCTCAGGCCAAAGACACCGCAGAGGTGAATGCCTGGCTGGCAAAAGAACAAATCAAAAATATTTTCCCGCGCAACATGTTTTTCAGGTGGACAGCCAATGCAGTCGATGAAAACGAAACCTACTTCCGGCTGATCGCTCTGAAATCCACCTCCCGTGACGGAAAAGCACCCTTAACCGGAGATGTGATCACCGATGCCCGCCAGGATTATGACCAGATGGGAGGACGTCCTGAAGTGGCTATGGCCATGAACAGTGAAGGCGCCAAAACCTGGGCCCGTATGACCAAGGAAAACATCCAGAAATCAATCGCCATCGTACTTGACGGATACGTCCGCTCCTTCCCGACCGTTCAGAATGAAATCACCGGAGGCCGTTCCAGCATTACCGGACTGGAAAGCATCGAGGAGGCCACTGACCTTGCCAACATCCTGAAATCAGGGAAAATGCCGGCTCCTGCCCACATCATGCAGGAAGAAATCGTCGGGCCTTCCCTTGGACAGGAAGCCATCAATTCAGGTTTCGCCTCCTTCCTCATCGCCTTTATTCTGGTGCTGGCTTATATGATCTTCTTTTACAGCAACAAGGCTGGAATTGCTGCCAATGTTGCCCTTTTGTTCAACGTATTTTTCCTGATCGGAGTGCTGGCCTCCCTTGGAGCAACCCTCACCCTGCCTGGTATTGCCGGTATCGTGCTAACCATGGGTATGGCCGTGGATGCCAACGTGCTGATCTATGAAAGGGTACAGGAGGAAATCTGGTCCGGGAAAGGCTTAAAACTGGCAATCTCCGATGGTTACAAACATGCCTATTCCGCCATCATCGACGGACAGGTGACCACACTCCTTACCGGTATTATCCTCTATATCTTCGGTTCAGGTCCCATTAAAGGTTTTGCCACCACCCTTGTGATTGGTATTCTGACTTCCCTATTCACCTCTATCTTCATTTCGAGGATCATTTTCGAGTGGATGTTGAAAAAGAACATCAACATTACCTTCACCTCCAAATACACCTCCGGATGGTTGCGGAATACCAAAATCAAATTCCTGGAGATCAGGAAATATGCCTACATTATTTCAGGAACGCTTATTGTTATTTCCCTGATTTCCATTTTTGTCCGTGGATTTGATTATGGAATTGATTTCCAGGGAGGACGTACCTATACCCTCAAGTTCGATAATGATGTAAAAGTGGCGGACGTACAAAACGCCCTGACTGCAGTTTACGAATCAGCTCCCGAGGTGAAAACATTTGGCTCAGCCAATCAGGTCAAGGTGACCACCACTTACAAAATTGAGGATCTTTCCGACAATGTCGACGATGAGGTTGAACAACTGCTCTACAAAGGATTGTCCAATGGTGGTTTCCTGAACGGTGTTTCTTATGAGGATTTCATCACCAAGCACAGGATGAGTTCTCAGAAAGTCGGACCAACCATTTCCGACGACATCAAGAAAGATGCGGTGATTGCGATTTTCTTCGCCCTGCTGGTCATCTTCCTCTATATTTTTGTCCGTTTTGCCGACTGGCAGTATGGTTTGGGTGGTGTTCTTGCGTTGGCGCATGACTCCATCATTACGCTTGGGATGTTCTCCCTCTTCTGGGGAATACTTCCCTTCTCACTGGAAATTGACCAGGCGTTTATTGCTGCCATCCTGACCATCATCGGTTTCTCCATCAACGATACCGTGATCATCTTTGACAGGATCAGGGAATACCTCCACCTCTACCCGAAACGGGATGAAGCAGAAATCATGGACAACGCCATGAACAGCACCCTGCGCCGTACTTTTAGCACCTCCCTCACCGTGCTGGTCGTTCTGGTGGCCATCTTCATCTTTGGTGGAGCCAGTATCCGTGGGTTTACCTTTGCCCTGTTGATCGGTATTTTTGTGGGAACCTATTCTTCCGTATTCGTAGCTACTCCTATTGTGTACGATACGAAAATGCGTTTAGGGAAAAAGTTGCGCGCCGCAGCTCCGGCAACCAAGTAATTCATCTTTTATTCCAATAAAAAAGGGGCAGAAAATTTTCTGTCCCTTTTTTATTTGGGCAGAACGCCTTATGCCTCTAAATTTTAAATATATATACCAAAGAGCTGCATTTCTTTTTGGAAAGGAGGCTAATCAACCATGAAGCCATTCCCACAGCCATTCCCCTCATAACCGGGAAAGTTGATTTCCTGTATTTTTCACTGAGCATGGAGACATAAAAAGCATCAAAAGGAAGCCGGCATATTCCATGAAGATAAAATCCGTGATTTTCGGCCATCCGGATGATGTTTCCCGGCATAAAATGCCACAGATGGCGGGGAACATCCCAGGCAGCCCAATAGTCCCTGTAATATCCTGCATCATAAGAAGCGGGATTGGGGAGTGCAATAAAAAGGGTTCCCCCTGGTTTGATCTGCCTGTTAAAAGCTTCCCAGTAAGTGCCGGGGCCGGGCAGGTGTTCCAGCACGTGCCACAGGGTTATGACATCAAAGGAAGCATCAGGAAATACCCAGCCCTGTTCTTCGGGCAACAGGCTTAATCCCAGCTGTGTTTCAGCAAATTCCCTGGCCTGTTCACTGACTTCAACCCCGGTTGTATCCCAGCCCTTTCCGTTCATCATTTTCAGAAAGTACCCTGTTCCCGCGCCGATGTCCAGAATGGCGCCCGTTGGTAAGCCAGAATGGCGCGAAATCATCCGGTATTTTCTACCCAGCATGTACTGTCTCACAGCATGGTACAATTGGTTGACCAATCCCTGCCGGGTGTTGCTGTGTGAAACATACTCCTCTGACTGATAGTACCTGCCAATGTTTTCAGCATCCGGGGCCGATCCGGTCATCCGGAATCCACATCCCGGGCAAAGCAGCACCGGGAACTTTTCCCCGGAAACATAAAAATCGGTACAAACAAATTCAATTCCGGCAAGAGATTCTCCGCATACCGGGCAAACAGATTCTGTCACTTAAATTCAGTTTATACTGTTTCAAAGGATCAGCATGGCATCTCCGTAAGTGCCGAACCGGTACTCGCTTTTCAGGGCAAGATGGTAAGCCTCCATCAGGAAATCATAACCTGCAAAGGCGGCTACCATCATCAGCAGGGTGGAGAGGGGGAGATGGAAATTGGTGACCATACGGTTGGCCACGCTGAATTCGTAAGGAGGGAAAATAAACTTATTGGTCCAACCTTCAAAGGGTTTCAGCATTCCATCAGTGGAGACGGAACTTTCGATGGTCCGCATAACGGTTGTACCTACTGCGCACACATTTCTCCGGTCCAGTTTGGCCTGATTGATGATGTTGCAGGCCTCTTCATAGATCCAGATTTGCTCGGAGTCCATCTTGTGTTTGGTGAGATCTTCCACATCCACACTTCTGAAATTTCCCAGACCGACGTGCAGGGTCACATAAGAAAAGCTGACTCCTTTGATTTCCAGTCGCTTCATTAATTCCCGGCTAAAGTGGAGCCCGGCAGTCGGAGCTGCCACGGCGCCTTCATTCCTGGCAAATATGGTCTGGTAGCGATCCTTATCTTCCGGCATAACGGGACGGTTGATAAAACGGGGCAGCGGGGTTTCTCCCAGGCCATACAATGTTTTCTTAAATTCATCATAATTCCCGTCAAAAAGAAAACGCAGGGTTCTTCCGCGGGAGGTTGTATTGTCAATTACTTCTGCCACAAGAAGATCATCTTCCCAAAAATAAAGCTTGTTCCCAATGCGGATTTTCCGGGCAGGATCCACCAAAACATCCCATAAACGCTGTTCCCGGTTTAGTTCACGCAGCAGGAACACTTCGATCTCAGCGCCGGTTTTTTCCTTGTTCCCGTACAAGCGGGCGGGGAATACTTTGGTGTCGTTGAAAATTAAAACATCCTTGTCGTCAAAATATTCAAGAATATCTTTAAACTGACGGTGTTCAATGGTTCCCTTTGAGCGGTCAAGCACCATCAATTTTGACTCATCCCTGTTTTCTGCGGGATGAAGCGCTATCTGCTCATCAGGAAGCCTGTACTTGAACTTGCTTAATTTCATTTCTGCCATAACTGCCTCAGATTATATGAATGATTTATGTATTTTCCTCAGAAGGGAAAAGCTGTCTGAATTCATCGAAACTCATTGCCTCTTTTACGCAAAAATTACCGCTTCGGGTACGTCTTAACCCGGTTAAATAGGCCCCGCTCCCCAGTTTTGTGCCAATATCCCTGGCCAGTGCCCGTATATAGGTGCCTTTACTGCAGGTGATGCTGATTTCGACTTCCGGCAAACGGAAAGAAATCAGTTGAAGGGAAGAGATCACCACCTTTTTAGCCTTAATATCCGGTTCCTTTCCTGCCCGGGCATGTTCGTATGCTCTTTTTCCATTAATTTTTACTGCTGAAAATACAGGAGGTATCTGTTCCTGTTCACCCAGAAATCCGTTCAGGACAGTAAAAAACAACTGCTCATCGATATGTTCTACCGGAAACCACTGACTTTCTTCAGTCTCCCTGTCATAGGAAGGTGTGATGGCTCCCAGTTTCAGGGTGGCTGTATATTCCTTTTCCTGAGCCTGAAAGGTATCTACCTGTCTGGTGGATGCTCCGGTGCACAGTATCATCAGCCCGGTGGCCAGCGGATCCAGTGTTCCGGCATGACCCACTTTTAATTTTTTGATTTTCAGCTCTCTGCAAAGGAAATTCCTTACTTTGCCTACCAGGTCAAAAGAAGTCCATCCATAAGGTTTGTCAAACAACAATACTTCACCTTTAATAAAATCGAATGTCCTGCCGGATAAGTTCATCAGAATACCAACCAAAGAGAGCTGCGCCTTGATTATCAGGCTGCAAAAATAGCAATTAGGCCAACAATCAGGCAATATAACGAAAAATAAATCAACTTTCCGCGGCTGATGACATTCACCATCCATTTACAGGCCAGCCAGCCTGAAAAAAAGGCAGTCAGGAAACCGATGAGAAGAGGAATTATGCCGATGCCATTAAAATCGCCATCTATGGTAATCATATCCATGGCCATGGCGCCCAATACCGGCAGCAAAACCATCAGAAAGGAGAAGCGTGCAGTTTCCTTCCGGTCTTTTCCCAACAGAATTCCTGTGGAAATGGTGGCGCCGCTTCTGGAAAGACCGGGTAAGACTGCAACAGCCTGTGCCACCCCAATAATCAGACTGTCGGACCACCCGATGCTCTTTTGGGATTTTCCTTTGTAAAGATGGGCAAAAAGCAACAGTGAAGCTGTTACCAGCAGACACACACCTACAACGATCAGGTTTCCCGTAAAAAGGCTTTCCACCTCCTCCCTGAAAAATAGTCCGAGAATAACTACCGGAATTGCTGAGAAAAGCAGTTTGCCAGCCAACAGGGTGTCCTCATTTTTTTTCAGGGATATCGTACTGACCATCAGGCTGCTGATTTCTTTACGGAAAACTACCAGCGTACTCAATACGGTAGCGAGGTGTACCACCAGCGTAAAAGTCAGGTGACCGCTGCCAACATCCCCAAGAATATAATTTCCCAGTTCAAGATGTCCGCTGGAACTGACAGGTATGAACTCGGTCAGTCCCTGCAACAATCCCAAAATAAATGCCTGTGTTTCAGTCATACGAACAAGGTAATCCCCGGTTACCTGCTCTTTTTCATAATGGCATAAATTTCAAAGATAAAACCAGCCAGCAGGACCAGGGGGGCCAGCGTGATCCTTCTGAAACTGAAAATGCCAGGATTGAACACGTTGGGGTCATTGCTCTTACCTCCGATCATCAAAATGAATCCCAGTATGATAATACCAAAACCGATGGCCATCAGTTTATAATTTTCCGGTCCCAGGGCAAATCCGGGGTTATCCTTAATGTCGTTGTTCTTGGTTGCCATTTTTCTAAATATTATGAATCGTCAAATATAAGGGATAATGGGGGATTTGATGCTTATCCGCTGAAAAATCATGCTGTGGGAAATGAAGTATGCCTCAATAGAATAAGTCATCGAATTTCATTTTCAGGAAACGGTTCACGGAAATATGGGTAGATATCCAGGACAGCAGGATTCCGGTGGCAAGTACCATCAGAAAAACTATGCCCAGCATAACCACATCATTTTCAGTAATGATACCGGTAAGTTCTTTCTGAAAAGCGAGCATGAGCCCGGCCAGAAGGATAGTGGAAAAAACCGCTCCCCAGATTCCCAGGCCTATGCTTTTCCGGATAAAGGGGCGACGGACAAAGCCTTTGGTGGCCCCAACCAAAATCATGTTGTTGATGATAAAACGCTGGGCATAAATAGAAATCCGGATGGTATTGTTGATCAGCACACTGAAAACAAAAAACAACAATCCACTGAAAACAAGCAAAAAAACGGTTATTCTCCTGACGTTGCCGTTGATTACGGAAACCAGGTTTTGCTGGTAGAAAACCTCTTTGACTTCCGGCATTTCCATGAAGCGTTTTTCCAGTACGACAAGGCTGTCCTGGCGGGTGTAAGGGGCATATAGTTTTATTTCAAAAGACGAAGAAAGAGGATTAAAGCCCAGAAAGCCGTTGAAATCGACACCCAATTCGCGGGTAAGATCATTGGCGGCTGTTTCTTTATCTACAAACCGGATCTGTTTTACCCAGGGTTTCAGCCGGAGATCTCTTTCAAAGCGGGCCCGTTCTGTTTCGGGGAGCTCTTCCCTGACAACCACTGTAAAACCGATCTTTTCCCTGACATAATCAGTCAGACGCCGGCTGTTCAGCAAAATCAGAAACAATAAGCCGAGCAGGAACAGCACAAGAGTGATACTTACTGCAGAAGAGAGGTAGGAGGTAAAAATCCTGTTTTTCAGCTTACCCGGTTTGTTTTTTTTCATGGGCTCCTATTCAAGTTGATGGCGTACAAAAATAAATAAAATCGTTATAGGTTTCCATCTCCGGAGGGTTCCGGTTATTCAGGATTACCAGATAATTATCTTTCAGAAAGATATCTGTTATTTTTAAAGTATAAAAGTTTGTATTTCTGAAAAAAGAAATACTTTTGCAGTCCGATTATTATCTTACTTGCGAATTGTATAAATTACTGATTTACTTCGTAGTACAATAATTCTCCAGGATGCCTAGTGGTTGAATTAAAGGAAACGGATTTTCGGTAAAAGAGTTGAATTAAAAAATAAGGAAATAACAAGTGGATACATTAAGTTTTAAGACTGTTTCAGCCAATAAGGCAACAGTGAACAAAGAATGGCTGGTTATTGACGCGTCAGGCCTGGTGCTTGGGCGCTTGGCCAGTACGGTTGCCCGTATATTGCGCGGAAAGCACAAAACCAATTACACACCCCATGTTGATTGTGGTGATTACGTGATCGTAATTAATGCGGAAAAAGTAGCTCTTACCGGCGATAAGATGAAAGACAAGGAGTACGTCAGGCACTCAGGCTATCCGGGAGGACAGTCGATTCAGACGCCGAAGGAAATTTTGGTAAAATATCCTGAAAGACTGGTGGAACATGCCGTTAAAGGTATGCTTCCCAAAAACCGGTTGGGCAGGAGTATTTACAAAAACCTGAAAGTAGTGGTTGGACCCAACCATAAATTTGAAGCACAGAAACCGAAATGTATTGATTTAAACACCATTAAGTAAGCAACATGGAAGTAACGAACACTATAGGTCGCCGTAAATCAGCCATTGCCAGGGTTTACATTACTCCGGGCAAAGGCAATATTGTGATCAACGACCGCGAATTTAAAGAATATTTTACGACTGAAGTCCTGCAGTTTGTGGCAACCCAGCCCCTGATCCTGCTGGGTGTTCGGGAAAATTACGACCTCAAGGTTAACCTTGACGGTGGTGGATATTCCGGACAAGCTGCCGCGCTCAGGATGGGTATTGCAAGGGCTTTGGTAGAAATCGATCCCGAAAACAGGGCTAAACTGAAACAAGCCGGTTTCCTTACCAGGGATTCACGGGAAGTGGAACGCAAAAAGCCGGGCCAGCCAAAAGCCAGGAAAAGATTCCAGTTTTCCAAACGTTAGAAAATTACATTTATTAATCATCACATGGGATCTAAAACTGTTGAGACCCCCGACCTGTCGGGGCTACTCAATAGTTGCTTTTAAGCAGGATTTCAATAAAAAAGTAAACAGATGCCAAGAACAAATTTCGAACAACTTCTGGATGCCGGAGTACACTTCGGTCACCTGAAAAGAAAATGGAACCCGAACATGCAGCCTTACATCTTCATGGAGAAAAATGGGATCCATATTATTGATCTTCAAAAGACGATCGTTAAGATCGACGAAGCCGCTGCTGCTATCAAGCAGATTGCCAAATCCGGACGTAAAGTCCTGTTTGTGGCCACCAAAAAACAGGCTAAGGATATCGTTGCAGAACATGTATCTTCTGTAAAAATGCCTTATGTTACTGAACGTTGGCCCGGCGGTATGCTTACCAATTTCCCCACCATCCGCAAAGCCGTGAAAAAAATGGTTTCCATCGACAAGATGACCAAGGATTCCAGCTGGGAGAAATTGTCCAAAAGGGAAAAACTGCAAATTACCCGTCAGCGCGCTAAACTGGAAAAGATCCTCGGAAGCATTGTGGACCTGACCCGTCTGCCTTCTGCTCTTTTCGTAGTCGACGTGATGAAAGAGAAAATTGCTGTCCGCGAAGCACAGCGTTTGGGAATTCCTGTGTTCGGGATGGTAGATACCAATTCTGATCCCAACGGAATCGATTTTGTTATCCCCGCCAATGATGACGCTTCCCAGTCGATCCAGCTGATTACCGGTGTGATGGTGGATGCCATCCGTGAAGGTTTGCAGGAGCGCCGGGTGGAACGTGACAAGGATGATGTGGATTCCGATGAAATGGAAGAAGATGAAATGCCCAAAAGGCCGCGTCGTGCCCGTAAAACGGTGAAAAAGGCGGAGTTTATCGGGCAGGAAGAAGCCGAAGTGGAAATTCCGGAGGAAATAGAAGAACCTGAAGAAGAAGATGACTTCGAGGTAGAAGAAGAGGACGAAGATGCTGAAGTGGAAGGCGACGAACCGGAGGAAGAAGAAGCGGAGTAAGCAGGTAGAAATATTTATTTTAACAATTCAAATTATTAGCATATGTCATTTACAACTGCAGATGTAGTAAAACTGCGCAAATCAACCGGCGCCGGCATGATGGATTGCAAAAATGCCTTAACGGAAGCCGATGGCGATTTCGACAGGGCTGTTGAAATTATCCGTGAGCGGGGCAAACTTGTTGCCAGCAAACGTGCCGACCGGGACGCCACAGAAGGGGCCGTTCTGGCTAAGGTGACGGCCGACCATAAATTCGGCGCCATTGTCGTTCTGAATTGTGAGACCGACTTTGTAGCCAAAAATGAGAAATTCATTGCATTCACCACCCAGATTCTGGACGCAGCGCTTGCCAACAAGCCAGCTGACCTGAATGAACTGAAAGCCATCGTCCTCGACGGAAGAAGCATTGGCGAACAGGTAACGGAACAGGTTGGTATCATTGGTGAAAAGCTTGATTTGTCTTTTTATGGAAAAGTAGAGGCTGAAACTGTTGTACCTTACATCCATCCGGGAAATAAACTGGCCACCATTGTTGGTTTCAATAAAGCAGGTATCGATGTTCAGCTGGGCAAAGACGTGGCCATGCAAGTGGCTGCCATGAGCCCGGTTGCCGTTAACCGTGAGTCGATTCCCCAGCAGGTCATTGATAAAGAAATGGAAATTGCGAGGGAAAAATTCAGACTGGAAGGCAAGGCAGAAGCCATGCTTGATAAAATCGCCATGGGCGCCGTTCAGAAATGGTTCTCCGAAGCAGCCCTTCTGGAGCAAACCTTCGTGAAAGATGGCAAAATATCAGTGAAACAGTACATTAACCAGAACGACAAGAACCTTGACGTGACTGGTTTTGAAAGATATGCGCTGGATGCATAATCTAATCTTGAAAAAACAAGGCAAAGGCTTCCTGATTCAGGGAGCCTTTGTTATTTTTGGAGAAAATTGAAAGGTTATGGCACCGTACAAACGTATTTTATTGAAACTAAGCGGGGAATCGCTGATGGGAGAACAGCAGTACGGAATTGATCCCGCACGGTTGCAGGATTATGCTGAGGATATAAAAAGCATCCTGCAGGAAGGTGTTGAGGTGGCAGTGGTCATTGGCGGAGGAAATATTTTCCGGGGGATGAGCGGAACCGGTAAGGGCTTCGACAGGGTCACCGGGGATCAGATGGGGATGCTGGCTACCGTCATCAACAGCCTTGCCTTGCAATCAGCCCTGACCAACAACGGCGCCAAATCGAGAGTCTTTACTTCCATCCGGATGGAACCGGTTGGGGAATACTACAGCAGGGATAAAGCGGTCGAAGCCCTGACAAATGGAGAAGTAGCCATTATCGCAGGCGGTACCGGAAACCCCTTCTTCACTACCGATTCAGCGAGCGCCCTCCGGGGGGTGGAGATCGGCGCAGATGTTCTCCTCAAGGGAACCCGTGTCGACGGGATTTATACTGCCGACCCGGAAAAGGATCCTTCTGCTGTTAAATATGAATCTATTTCCTTTGATGAGGCTTATTCCCGTGGTTTGAAGATCATGGATCTTACCGCACTTACGCTTTGCCGGGAAAATAACCTCAATATTGTCGTATTCAACATGGACAGGAAGGGGAATCTTGTCAAAGTACTCCAAAACGAAAAAATCGGGACCCTGGTATACAAAGGATAAATTTTAACACATTTTTTCATTTTAATTTTTTTTATATTTGCTGCCGGTCTAAACTGTTTAAGGAAATCATGATTCTGAACGAGGAAGCGCAATTTGTCCTGGATCACTGCCTGGAAAAAATGGAGATGACCATTGCTCATCTCGAAAAAGAGTTGCTCCACATCAGGGCCGGAAAGGCAAATCCTGCCATGGTTGATGCGGTGCATGTCGATTATTACGGCAGCATGGTTCCCATCAGCCAGGTTTCCAACATCAGCACGCCTGATCCCAGAACCATTGCCATCCAACCCTGGGAGAAAAAATTGATCCCGGTGATTGAAAAGGCCATCATGGCTGCGAACCTGGGCTTCAATCCCGACAACAACGGGGAGGTGATCAGGATAAATATACCTCCGCTTACGGAGGAAAGAAGGAAAAATCTGGTAAAATCGGCCAATAAGGAAGGGGAAAATGCGAGGGTTAGCATCCGTACTGCAAGGAAGGAAAGCAATGAAAGCCTGAAGAAATTGCAGAAAACCGGCCTTCCGGAGGATATGGAAAAATTTGCTGAAGAAAAAGTTCAGAAATTTACTGATGATTTTGTAAAAAAAATTGATATCTTAGTGGCTGCTAAGGAAAAAGACATTATGACGATATAATTTTCTAGTTTTCTGTTTTCTGAACATTGTTTAATTGTTTTCATGGCTTTGAGGCAGCTTTCATCTGAGGGCTGCCTTTTTTTTTCTGATCACTGCTCATCCTGGTTTTTCAGCCGGTACAGGGAGCAAAAAGCGTTGGACTTTTCTGCAAAATAATTTTTGTCTAAAACTCTGGAAACACACTCCGGAATAACGGATTTATCCCCGTTTTTTGCATTGATCACCAAAATAAAGGGAATGGGTGTGAAGGTATAATTCCGGGTTTGCAGGGCAAACCATCCGGAGGTATCCACATGAAGGTATTGATCACACGGAATATTCCTGTTCTCCGACCGCTGTTCGATCAGTATACTGCCCTGGTAATAACCGGTATGACATATCACCGGAAACCATGATAAAGCAGATTCATAATTTTCAAGCAGGGCAAGAGGCTTTTCTGTGCCTGCATATCCTGAAAGATGCAGATATACCCACTTTTCATTGTAATTCAGGGGAAGAACAAGACTGCCTGACGGAATATCCTTCACCGCTTCCTTTAATGCCACGACATCCTCTGAATAGCCCTCCAACGTGTAATTGTACATTCTGGTAAAGGAAATATGGAATACCAGGATGATGATGGCTGCTGTAGTATGTACCCAACCA
>DAIDJX010000032.1 GCA_027451165.1 Prolixibacteraceae bacterium
ATTACTTCTTTCGTGTCTTCTGCCTTCATCACGCCGGAGGCTACGAGTATGCCTTCACTGCCGAGTTCAACGCTTTTTTTCACATCCTCAGAGGTTTTTATGCCAGCGCCTATCAATGGTAAGGATTTTGAACCATTTTTTACAATGTCGCAGAATTCCTTGACTATCTCTGGCTTTGCGCTGGACACGGAAATGTCTCCACCTATTAGCTCAGGCGGTTCATATGCTATAGCTGTAGGCTCGAATTTCGCAATTTCCCTCGGCCATAATCTCCCCCCACCGGGTAGAATACCCCGGTGATAACCTTTCCTGCCGCAGTTTCCAATCCCTGCCGCTTCCCTGGGTAGCAATTTTAACTGTGGTTTTATTTTCCCTGTTGAGCTTATCCACCGATTCCATGAGCTTTTTCATCCTTGGGGAAGCCTGAACGGCAAAAATCTCCTGCTGAATTTCTGTTTCCGGCACAAAATCGGTTACAATCACCCCCGCTTTCTTGTAAAGGTACCCTTTCCTGAAAATGGCCCGCAAACCCGCCACAGCTGCTTTAACCAGCGCTATGGAATTGTTGGTGGGCGGGGAAAGAGTGATCACCCGGTTACGGGCATACTGAGGCTGGTCGGCGCGGAAGGCATTGGTATGAATGAAGACCATAATTTTTGTGGCTGCCGAATGCTGCTGCCTCAGCTTCTCCGCACAGCGCACCGTAAAAGTGGCTACAGCTTCTTCCAGTTGCTGAAGTTCTTTTTGTGGAACGCCGAAAGAACGGGAGGTGCAAATGGCCTTTTTATCCGGAACCATCTCTTCGAGGGAAATGCACGGGGTGCCTTCCAATTCCTTCTTGGTGCGCAGTCCCACAACCGTCATGTTTTTCCGGATCCACTCGTCAGGCGCGGCAGTCAGGTCGAGAGCACTCACCATGCCGTGCTGGTTCAGAAAACGGGCATGTTGATTTCCAATTCCCCAGATGTCGGAAACTGAAGTTTCGGACAAAACCTTCCGTATGTCTTCCTCCTTCCGGAGGATAAATACAGCCTCTCTGGTTTTCTTCGCCATCCGGTTCGCCAGCTTGGCCAGGGTTTTTGTGGGCGCAATGCCGATGCCAACCGGGATGCCGGTATTCTTCAGCACGGTTTGACGGATGCGACGGGCCAGCGGTTCCAGCTCCTCTTCCCGTATTCCGGAGACATCCAGAAAAGCTTCATCAATGCTGTACACCTCGATGGAAGGGGCGAAGGATGCCAGGGTATTCATCACCCTGACCGACAAATCACCGTAGAGGGCGTAGTTGGAAGAAAATATGGCAACCTGGTGATCCGTAAGCAGTTTTTCGATCTGAAATGCCGGAACGCCCATCCGGATACCCAGCTGTTTGGCTTCCTGCGACCGGGCGATCACGCAGCCATCATTATTGGAAAGTACCACTACCGGCCGGTTCCGCAGGGCCGGGTTAAACACCCGCTCGCAGGAGGCGTAAAAATTATTGCAGTCGGCCAGTGCAAACATTTGACAAAATACGTTAAAAAAAAATTCTATCAAGGAACAAAATTACTCTCCCCTTGCAGGGCTCGTTCATAATGAATATATCCATGTATTTTCACTCTGTGTAACTCCGTGCAAACTCTGTGATACCCTGTGAAACTATATATTTCATTGTTTCACAGGGTATCACAGAGGAATCACAGGGTCACTCAGAGGACTTATAATACAGCCCGGTGTCGCACTCCGGTTGACAAGGTGAGAGGGAAGTTTGCTTTTTAATTTCCAAGTGTATACAGGAATTCCATCACCCTGATAACCTCTTCGGGTTTATTGAAGCGGGTTTTATTTTGTTTAATGAACTCTTCCAATTTTGCCTTGTATTCCGGGAAAAGCTCCAGTAACTCCTTTTTCCCGCTGAACTTCACCGGTTCTCCGGGTTTCATGGTCAGGAACATATCGTCCTGTACCTTTTCAAAAGCAGCAGGCACGGCTTCCTTATAACCTCCCGGCGGTTCCGCTTCCTTGAATATCACATTCATTTTCAGCAGGAGCATCGGTTCCTGCGTGGTCAAAACCTTGAAAAAGGAAGGAACCTGCCTGCCACCCGACAGGTAGGGCAGATGAATATATTTGGAGTTTCCGATGATAACGGAGTCTATGATATTGGCCGGTGTGATTTCATATACTTCACCTTCAGGATTTTTAAATTCCATCTGGTTGGAAAAAATGTTGTACCTCAGGGGAATCCCGGCGTAGTGCTGTTTCTGGTTGGTGTACACATCCCCCTTCACAAACTCGCTGTTTTCATGCGGGGAACCTTTGATGTTCGGATTGGCAGCAACTCCTCCTTCGTATTTATTTCTCCTGAAGTTATCATAGAAATCAACGAGCGTGGCGTTGATCTGTCCAACAGAAATACGAATCAGTCCAAAGATGATGAAAAAAAGGATAAAAATTCTTTTGGCCATATTTTCTGAATTTTAAGATCATAAAAGTAGTAAAATCATTTCAAATCGGTAGTTTTGGAACACAACTTCGGAAGAATGGGAGAACATCATCATCACACCCATGTGCAACGGAACCTGGTTATCACAGTGATCCTGAACGTAACCATTACCGTGGCCCAGATTATCGGGGGAATTATCTCCGGAAGTCTGGCCCTGATATCGGATGCCCTGCACAACCTGAGCGATTCCCTGGCCATAGCCCTGGCCTGGATTGCCTCAGTCGTAGCCCGGAAACCACGGACTGACCGTTCCAGTTTTGGTTTCCAGCGGGCTGAAATTCTGGCTGCCTTCATCAATGGTCTGATTCTGGTGGCCATTTCCGGTTACCTGGTGATTGAAGCTGTCAACCGCTTTATCCACCTCCAAAGTATTGATCCACGCTGGATGTTCTGGCTCGGTTTGCTCGGACTGGTCGCCAACAGCATTTCGGCGCTGATTCTGCATGGGGGCCACAAGGAAAACATCAATATGAAAGCCGCTTACCTGCACCTGCTGGGCGATGCGTTTACCTCTTTTGCCGTGATCCTTGGGGCGCTGGCCATCTGGTTTGCCGGCTGGTACTGGGTGGATCCTTTGATTACCCTGGTGATCAGCGGCTACCTGTTTGTCCAGACCTACTCCATCCTCCGGGAGGCGGTTGAAATATTGATGCAGATGGCTCCGGCTGGTCTTGATCCACAAAAAGTGAAGGAGGTGTTGTGTTGCATGGATGGTATTCACGGCATCCACCACATCCACATCTGGAAACTCAGCGACAATAAAATCCACTTTGAAGCGCACATAGAACTGGAGAGCGACCTGCCGGTCTCTGCGACTCATCAGTACCGGCACAGCATCCATGAAAAGCTGAAATCGGAATTCGGCATCGACCATACCACCCTGCAGTTTGAATTCCATCCCGTGGAAATCAGCGGATTTGAATGTTAATTCCTGGTCATTTGCGCTGAAGCGCGTCATTAGTCATTTGTCCGCCTGCTGCGGACGTCATTAGTCATTTGCCGCCGGCGTCATTGGCTACGCGTCATTGGCTACGCGTCATTGGCCTTCGGCGTCAATAGCCTTGGGTGTCAATGACCAATGACCAATGACGCGTAGCCAATGACGCGCATAGTGCCAATGACCAATGACCAATGACGCGTAGCCAATGACGCACGGAGTGCAAATGACCAATGACCAATGACGCGTAGCCAATGACGCGCATAGTGCCAATGACCTTTTATTTCCATATTCCCGGGACTATTGCCTTGCAGAACTCACATTTTCCGGATGAAACCCGGTTGGCCAGGAGGGAGTATCCCTGCCGTTCAATAATCAGTTTGCCACATTCGGGGCACATAGTATTTTCGAAGCCTTTGCCGGGGACATTTCCAACGTAAACGAACTTCAACCCTTCCTGAAGGGCAATTTCCCTGGCTTTCAGAAGGGTATTCAACGGAGTGACCGGTAATTGGGTAAGTTTGTACAGGGGAGAGAAACGGCTGAAGTGAAGGGGAACCTGAGTAAAACCGTTGGTGGCGAGCCACTTGCACATTTTTTGGATCGTCTCGAGGTCATCGCTCCAGGCGGGAACAATCAGGTTGGTGATTTCGAGCCAAACCTTGCTTTTCTGCATACTTACCAGGGTATCCAGCACTGGTTGAAGTTTTCCGCCAGTCAGTCTGAGATGAATACCCGGGTCAAAAACCTTGAGGTCGATGTTGGCTGCGTCAATAAAGGGTATCAGCTTTTGCAGGGGTTCCGGATTGATGTATCCGTTGGAAACCATAATGCTCCTTATTTGCTTTTCCTTAGCCAGCCGGGCGGTCTCCAGCATATATTCATACCAGGAGATGGGTTCGGAATAGGTATAGGCAATTGATGCACAGTTGTTTTGGATACAGGATGCCACTACTTGTTCCGGCATCAGTTCCATATTGGTGGTATCTGACGGGCTGGTCTGGGAGATTTCCCAGTTCTGGCAGTTGAGGCAGGCAAAGTTGCAGCCGGCAGTCGCTATGGAAAAGGTTCTCGATTGAGGCAGGAAATGGAGCAAAGGCTTCTTTTCCACCGGGTCCACATGTACGGCACAGGGATTTCCGTAGGCGATCGACCAAAGTTTGTTCCCGATATTGGAGCGATTGTGGCAGGTTGAGACTTCTCCCGGCTTTACGATGCATTCATTGGGGCATACCGTGCACTGTATCCCTCTGGGTGTTTCCACATACCAGATCGCCTCACGGCTGAATTTCCCGGGTTTCTTTTCCGAAGCGGCGAATGCATGTTCCGGAACCAGCATTCCTGCGGCACAACCGGCACAGAGGCGGATAAATTCCCGTTTTGAGATCAGAGACATCCGGAATGATTTTAGAGACATAAAGATAAGTCAAAAAATCAAAATAGCTATATCCGGAATGACTCAGGGATGTCACGCAAAGAACGCGGAGAACACAAAGCATTTCAATAATTGTAACCGGTAACAGGAAATCGGTGATCAGAAATAATCCACCGTGTAACTCTGTGTCGTACACTGTGAAACTCTGTGAAACTTAAAGAAGTAATCGGTAATTATAAAAACAGAATGTTCTCGTCAGGATCGAAACCGATTACCGTCCCGATCTGACAAAGCAGATACGGGATCGCATACCTGCGTTCGCGAGGTAGCGAATTACCGGTTACCTATTACTTTTTCCCTACGGCCAGGAAACCCACCGAAACAAGATTCAATCCGGCCAGGATCAGGCAGCCGGTCTGGATTCCGAAGACAGGTACGAGGAAGAAGGTGACCAGTATGACCCCCAGCGCCGATCCCCACAGGTCGGCAGCATAAATGGCAGGGGCGCTGTGCCCGCTGCCGGGGTGGTGAAGGAGCGAAGCGGAAACAAACAGGTAGCCGGTGAGCAGCGCCGGCATCAGCAGGACAGGTATAAAAACGAGCCATGCCGCATAGCCAGACAGTTTCGCCATTCCTGAAGTCCACAACAAAGGCAGGAGAAGCAGATAGGCAGCAATCAGCATCTGGACAAGTAGGTGACGGGATTTCCCGGTTTTCATGGATCTGGCCATCCACGATCCGGCTGCCAGACCCGCCATAAACAGGGCGAAAATCAGCCCGAGAGCGGAATAAACATTTCCAAAGTAGGTCTGGAACCAGAAAATCAGTAGGATTTCAGCGGAGGAAGCGGTCAGGCCTGTGAGGTACATGCTGCCGGAAACAGGGCGCATCAAAAAAAGTGGCAGCAGTAACAACAACAGCGGAAGGCACATCAGGAGGTAGTTCCTTCCGAAGAAAAGCACCAGAAACTGGAGGGAATGGTAAAAAACAGGCAAAGGGTGGCGGTCGCTGTTCACTTGTGCTGCCGGGTCAAGCCTTTCCCGGATTTGACGGCTTCTTTCCACAATAGACACAGGATCAAGGTATTGGGTATTGACATAACGGGTAAGAACCGGCTTCCCTTCCATGAAATGAGAGGGGTCTTCGCTTAACGGCTGATCTGACGCAAGGAAAAATTCACGTTCCCCCGGGACAATCGCGATGTGCCGGAAGTGGGCATTTAAAGTGGAAAAGAGTATGGATTCTGTAGCAGTCTTTTCCGTTGAGAGGTAATTACCTGAAGGAGAAAGCCCGAAAAGGACAATGCCGTCGGTTTTCATTTTGGTTTTCAACATGGAAAGGAATTCCGTGGAGTAATACCGGTTCATCTGCAGGCTGGATGGCTCCGGAACTGCAACGATGATCACATCATAACTGTTTTGGGTATTGTGGATGAACCTCCGGCCATCCCCCTTGAATATCTCCAGTCTCGGATCGGAAGGAAGGAGGTGAAAAGGCGCGGATAGCCGGATGATTTCCGGATTTAATTCCACAAGGTTTACCTTACTGACCGCCGGATATTTCAGGATTTCTTCTGCCATGCCGGCAACGCCTCCCGAGATCAGCAGGACGCCGGCAGGGTGGGGGTGCTGCATCATGGCATAGTGAATGTATTCCTCGTTTACCACCACATCGCCGGTGGAAAACAGGGGAGTGCCGTTTTCATAAAAAGTATATTCTCCGCCGTTTTCCGAAACGGACACATTGCCCCAGGCGGTTTCTTTACTGAGGATCAGGTTCTGATGCGGAAAGAGGAACGATTTGATGTGCAGATCAAGCGGGAATACCAGGAAGAGAATGAGGCACAGCATCTGGAAAAATGCTGAAAGGGCTGTTTTTCCTGTTACCCGGGTTACCAGCAAAGAGCCGTGGATAAGCAATCCTGTGATCAGCAGCGATTGCAGGATGGAGAACCATTGCACCAGCAGGAATGAAACTACCAGTCCGCCAACCACACTGCCAAGCGATTCAAGCACATAAACGCGCACAAAGCTTCGCTCCTCGTTGCAAGAGCGGGCTACCAGCCAGGCAAAGGTGTATCCGGAAAGCAGGCACACCGGGGCAAGGGAAATCAGCACAATGGCCATGAACCATAGTGGGTTGATCAGCTCGCCGGCCTGAAACAGGAGACTTTTCACCAGATCGGGAAAGAGGACACCGGCCAGGGGCAGCCAGGCGATCAGAAGCAGCAAGGGATCACTTTTACCCCGTGCGCCCATTCTGCCCATCCAGGTTCCAGCGCCGGTCAACAGCATCCAGATGCCCAAAGTCCAGCTCATCAACAGCTCGTTGCCCTGGAAGACTGTGGTCAGTTCCCTGATCATCAACACATGAATGACCGTGGTAGCGAACCCAAGGGTAAGTGCACGAAGCGGCACAGTGCTGGTCACAGCCGTCTTTTCCGGTGTTGATTTCTCCGGAATTGAGACTTTCTCCGGGTTGGAGAACATCCTCAGGAAATAGTTCCGGTGCCTCAGAAAATGGATAAAAGCAACAACAGAAAGCGCTATCCCTGCATCCACATGCCAGACCATCAGCGGTTTCATGAAGGACCATTCCAGTTTGTAATTCAGCTGGATCACCAGCATGATACCGAGGATTCCGGAGATGAAAAAAGAAAGCAGCAGGATGCTATTCCAGATCTGCCGGTGCAGGTTTTTGGAAATGAGCCCGTTACTGGTCAGCAGGTAGCTCAGCAAGTAACCTCCGGCACAAACAACCGACAACAGGATCAGGTGATAAGGTCCGCCACTCATTTCTTTTTCCCGGTTTTTTCATGGTTAAGTTCGACCTCACTGAAAACCAGCGCCTGGTAAGTGTATAATTCGGTGTCTTTATCCTTCCAGCCGTTCCAGCCAATAAAGGCCTTATCCTGGGCGCAATGGCCCAGGAATTCTTCGGTACTCCAGCCGGTTTGGTCTGCTACCTGGGGGAGGAAGGTTCCTGACCGGTTCCCTTTTTTCATATAAATGCCATCTTTGCCCAATCGAAAATCTGAAATTGACGTGATCCGTTTCAGCGGGGTGAGTACCGAAATTTCCAGGTCGATCCGGAGCATTTCCGGAGGTGTGACGGGTGTAAAGCGGTTATCACGGGTCGCAGCGGCTACCGCCATTTCCTGAATAGTGCGGTAGAGTGGCTGGTCAGATACAAACTGACCGATACAGCCCCGCAGCTCACCGTTTTTCATCAATGTCACAAAGGCGCCGGATTTAGAAAGCAACACCGGCGTTAACTGAGCAGGATCGGGTTCCCCGATAATACCCGTCCGCAAATAATGCTCAATGGTAGTCCGCGCCAATTTCAGCAACTCCCTTTTTTCGTTTTCAGACAAGTGTTCTTCAGTGTCCTGTGTCCCGATACCTGCGTCCCTTTCTTTCCAATAAACCCCGATAGCCCAGTACCCCACCACCTTTTCCTTGTCCCCGTAAGGAGAATCTCCGCTGTTTTGGTACAGAATTTCCCGGAAAACGAAACCTGGTTTTCCGCTGGTCAGCTTTAGGAGAGTAATCGCTGGCATCCAGCCACAGATGGAAGTGGCCAGTTCCGGACCAAAATCTGCTTCGTTTTTCCGGATGGTTTTTAGAAAATTCTCCGGATTGCCGGAAATCAGGGCGCTGGCTGTCAGCCGGTCGGCTTTTACCGCGTCGGCATAACCCGGGAAATGGGAAAAATCGGCGCTGATGATAAACAGATTTTCTCCGTTAAAATAAGGCTGCAGCAATTTCGCCAACCTGGTGGTTGTTTCCAGCGATTCGCCCCCAATGATAATGGGAACGATGGTAAAAGCTTTTTTCAGCCAAACCTGAAGGTAAGGCAACTGCACCTCGATGGCATGTTCCTGCCGCTGAATGGCCGGGTCGGTGGAAATAAAACGGTTGGCGGCAGCCAGTTCCCGGGCCAGTGGGTCAACAGGTACCGTTCCAAGAGGCGTTTTAAATCCGTCGCCGGTAAAAATGTTGATTCCATCGATATAGGTACGGTGGTTTGGCGAAAGGATAAATATGTGGCGGTAAATCTTTTCCGGATTTAACTGCCGGAATCCTGCCGCTGCCACTTTTCCGGAGAAAACATAGCCGGCATGGGGAACCACCAGCGCCAACGGCTCTTTGCCTTCCGGAGGAGGAGCTTCTTCCAGAAAACCGTTAACCATGTTCCGGAGATCGGTCGGATGGGAAGGATAAAAAGTGCCTGCAACAGCAGGTGGCCGGACTGTTTCCTTAACTGTGGCCTGTCCTTCCGCATTTTTGATGGCCGGAAGGAAACTGAGCAGGATCAGGAACAATATGACTTTTTTCATAGCCTGCACCTTTTTTGATTATTTATCCACTTCAGCAAAGATAGTTGAAATAAGCAACAGATTTTATTTTTTGTACCTTAGCCGGCATCAACTGAATCTGATTAGCATGAAAAAATTCATCACAGCACCCGTTATCCTGCTTACTGCCGGAGCCGGTTTTTCTTCCTGCCAGGCCGGGGGCAAAGCGCCAAAACAACCCAACATTATTTACATCATGAGCGACGACCATGCTTACCAGGCCATCAGCGCCTATGGGTATGGTCTGAATAATACGCCCAACATCGACCGCCTTGCCAGGGAAGGTATTATTTTCAACAGGGCCTGTGTGACCAATTCGTTGTGTGCCCCCTGCCGGGCAACCCTCCTGACGGGCAAATACAACCACCTGAACGGAAAAGTGGACAACCGGACAGTTTTTGACTGGAATCAGCCCAATTTTGCCAAATTGCTTCAAGCCAACGGGTACACCACTGCCCTGATCGGGAAAATTCACCTGGATGGTTCACCACAAGGCTTCGATTACTGGAACGTGTTGCCTGGGCAGGGTCAGTATTATAACCCTGACTTCATTGAAATGGGGGAGAAAAAGCGGTTCCCGGGTTATTGCACAGAGCTGACCACCCAATTTGCCATGGACTGGCTGGAGAACAAGCGGGATAAATCCAAACCATTCTGCCTCCTGTTCCACCAGAAAGCTCCCCATCGCAACTGGTTGCCGGCGCCCAAATACCTGAACCTCTTTGATGATAAAACTTTTGACCCGCCAGCCAATTACTTTGACGATTACAGCGGCCGGGGAAGAGCCGCTCACGAGCAGGAAATGGAGGTTGCACGTCACGCCCGGTGGGGTCATGATTTCAAACTGATTGTCAGCCCGGAAGGAGATTCCACGGAATTCAAAAACGATCTTAAACGAATGAACCCGAAACAGAGGGCAGATTGGATGGCCGCCTATGAATCAGAAAATCAGGAGTTCCTGAAATCAAAATTACAGGGGAAAGAACTGGCGCTGTGGAAATTCAACCGCTACATCAAGGATTATCTCCGTACCATTCAATCTGTTGACGATGGCGTGGGGGAGATTCTGGACTACCTCGACCGCAACGGTTTGGCTGAAAATACCATCGTAGTGTATACCTCCGACCAGGGTTTTTACCTTGGAGAGCACGGTTGGTTTGATAAGCGCTTCATGTATGAGCAGTCCTTCCGTACACCCCTGCTTATCCGCTATCCCCGGGAAATCAAACCCGGTACCTTGAACGAAAAACTCGTGATGAACCTCGACTTCGCGCCAACATTTCTTGATTATGCCGGTATTGCAAAGCCACAAGATATGCAGGGGGAATCCTTCCGGCAGCTCGTAGCCGGGAAAAGCAGTGTTTGGCGGGATGCAGCTTATTATCACTATTATGAATTTCCGGCAGAACACATGGTGAAACGGCACTATGGCATCAGCACCGAACGGTACAAGCTCATTCATTTCTATTATGATATTGACGAATGGGAACTTTATGACCTGAAAGCCGACCCGCAGGAAATGACCAATTTATACGGGAAACCGGAAGTTGCTTCCATTCAGGCTGAACTTCATAAAAAACTGGAGGAGTTGAGGAAAAAATATGGCGATTCTGACGGGTTGAACCAGCAGTATCTGAAGAGTTTCCTGGAAAAGCGGAAGAACTGAAAAAGAATGGGGAATGGGGTGATCGGTGATCGGTTGTAACAGGACTAAAGACAAGTATCAGGTATCAGGCCCGCCCGTACCGAACGGGTAGGTTCGGGCGGGTATCAGGTATCAGGATAAAAGACAAGAATCAGGATTGGAAGAAAGTTCTTTGTCCTTTGGTCTTGCTACTTGCCTTTAGTCTTGCTACTTGCCTCTAAACACTACATATTCTGTTTGAACTCCCATTCAAGATTCAAAATTCAAGATTGATTCGTCCTTGCCAGGTATCCCTTTCTTCCAGCAAGCGTTTAATGCGGGCCGTAAACACATAGTTTTTTACACCCCAGGCGGGAGCAACCAGCAATCCGGGTGGTGCCTGGCTTGTAAACCGTTCGATGGTGATCCGCGGGTGAAGCCTTTCCAGGTAATCCACTACGGTAGCTGCATATTCTTCCTCGGTGAAGAGCCTGAAGGATTCCGGGTGTTCAGCGTATTGCCGCGCCATGACCGTATGCCGGTGTATCTGAAGCTGATGCAGCTTGAGGTTATTCACCGGAAGCTGCGAAATTACTTCAGCCTGCTCCATCCATTCCTTTCTACCTTCACCGGGTAATCCCAGCATCATGTGCGCCGTAACGGCAATTCCCCGGGCGGCTGCTTCCCTGATGGCATTCTCTGCCTCAGCAAAAGTATGTCCGCGGTTCAGGTTGCGGAGAGTTTCGTCAAGGTGGGATTCCACCCCCAATTCCAGCATCAGATAGCCTCTTTCAGCCAGGTGGGAAAGATAGTCCAGGATTTCCGTGGACAGACAATCCGGGCGGGTAGAAACGACCAGCCCTTGCACGCCCGGGAAGCGCAGTGCTTCTTCATACAAAGATTTAAGGTGGTTAAGGGGTGCATAGGTGTTGCTGAAAGATTGAAAGAACGCCAGGTAAAGCATTTCCGGGTATTTCCCGGCGAAAAACCGGACTCCTTTTTCCAGTTGGCTGGTAACGCTGTTGTTTCCCCCGGAAAAATCGGGTGTAAACGAGGCGTTGTTGCAATAGGTACATCCACCTCTCCCCTTTGATCCGTCCCTGTTCGGACAGGTAAAGGCCGCATTCACGGAAAGTTTCTGGATCTTCTTTCCGGGGAAAAGGGCCTGAAAAACAGGCCGGAAGTCATTGTAACGTTCTTTCGTTCCCCAGGGAAAATATTGGTTCTCTTCTTTTTTCACACGCCAAAGATAGAAATCCCAACCCGCTTGTTGAAAAACCGATGATAACTTTTCGGCGGGCTTAAGCCTGAATGACCCGTTTGAGCGATAAAAATTTCTAAATGTGAAGAAAATGACCAACCCCGGCTTCAGGCTGGGGCAAAAAAACAGATATGATGTTCACACAGGAAGATATCAGGCAGATCAAAGCCAGGGGCAGCAAGCCGGAAGATGTATTACAGCAGATTGAGCATTTTAAAAATGGTTTTCCGTTTTTGAAAGTTACTCCTGCAGCTGAAGTTGGAAATGGAATTATCCGGTTGAGTGACAGTGATATTCTGAAGTATGAGGAGTTATACGCTTCCCGTTTGGAAGATGGTCTTACAGTGATGAAGTTTGTGCCTGCCTCAGGTGCTGCCAGCCGGATGTTCAAATCGCTCTTCTCAGCGCTGGAAAAGCTTAAAGAGGGGAAAAAGGCGTCTGATGTTTTGTCAGCCAATAAGGATGCCGGCTTGTTCATTTCCCAGATCAGGAAATTTCCCTTTTATCCGGTATTGGCAGAATCCATTGCCAAGGCGGGTGAGCAGGAAGATCCGGAGACGCTGCTGGAGTATTTGCTCACCGAAAAAGGCCTGAATTACGGAAATATGCCTAAGGGATTGCTGTTGTTCCACCAGTATGAAGGTTTTGAACGCACTCCCTTTGAGGAACACCTTTCCGAAGGAGCTGCTTATGCCATGGATCACCGGAAGAATGTGAAACTGCATTTCACCGTATCCCCCGAACATGAGAAAGCTTTCCGTCATCTGTTTCAAACCGTGGAAGCGGGCTATGAGATCGAATACGGAGCCATTTACGAAGTGTCCTTCAGCCAGCAACATCCTTCAACCGATACCATAGCCGTCGATTTGCGCAATGAACCCTTCCGCGATAAGGATGGATCGCTTGTGTTCCGGCCGGCCGGCCATGGTGCCCTGCTGGAAAACCTGAAAGACCTGGATGCGGACCTTGTTTTTATCAAAAATATCGATAATGTGGTTCCTGATAAGTTCAAAGGAACAACAACCCTGTTTAAAAAAGCGCTGGCAGGAGTGCTTTTGCACTATCAGAAGAAGATATTCGAATACCAGAAAATGCTGGAGGAGAAACATTCCCATGCCCTGGAGAGCGCCTATCTGGCAGAAATGGCAAATTTCCTTGAAAACAGCCTGAATGTCAAACCTGCTGCTGATCAGTATTATGCAGAGAAGCAGGATCTTGTGCAGTACCTGAAAGAGAAATTTAACCGGCCAATCCGGGTGTGCGGTATGGTGAAAAACGAAGGTGAACCGGGTGGCGGGCCCTTCTTTGCCATGAATCCGGATGGGACCGTTTCGCTGCAAATTGCTGAAAGCGTTCAGATTGACCCTGATGATCCGGTGCAGATGAAAATTGCCAGGCATGCCACCCATTTCAATCCGGTTGATCTGGTCTGCGGATGGAAAAACTATAAGGGTGAAAAATATAACCTGTTGAAATTCAGGGATCCTGAAACCGGATTTATATCCTTGAAATCAAAAGACGGAAGGGATTTAAAAGCTCAGGAACTTCCCGGTCTCTGGAATGGATCCATGAGCAACTGGATTACCATCTTCGTGGAAGTACCCATTGATACCTTTAATCCGGTGAAAACGGTTAATGATTTGTTGAGGAAGCAGCATCAGTGAAAGGAACCCGGAATTTATTCCCCGGTTTTTATACCTTTGCAGCGATATTTGAAACAACATGAACG
The DNA here is from genome assembly GCA_027451165.1 of Prolixibacteraceae bacterium. GTDB lineage: Bacteria > Bacteroidota > Bacteroidia > Bacteroidales > Prolixibacteraceae > UBA1413. The sequence continues at coordinate 13,769 of DAIDJX010000032.1, forward strand.
AGCGTGATTTTTTTGACGATCAGTTTGCTCCCGAAGGATTTGACCTTTTGATGGGTTCACTGAAGGATGGGAATTACCGTTATTTTGATGTTTCCGAATACGAGGAATTTATTGATTACCTGAATGCCGGCGGTGATTTTGAGCGCAGTGAACTGGTGATCACACTGGCCCTTCAAACGCATCCCAATGCCAACTCCCTGAAAATTCGTTTTGCACAGGCTTTGTTGAACAGGGGAGAACCGGAAAAAGCAAGACTGGAGCTGGAAGCACTTGGAAGTTCACCAAATGAAGAGCCAGAATTCAGCCTCCTCATGGGGAATTGTTACCTGATGGAAGAAAACGGGGCTGCTGCGTCCGAAAGCTTTAAAAAGGCCATCCGTAATGCCGGTGAAGAGTTGGACGATGTGCTGTATCAGGTAGGGTCTTCCTATGTGTCGGCAGGTGAAATCCAGGAAGCAGTAAATTATTTTGAACGCTCTTTTGAGGAAAATCCGGAAAATGATTATGTCCTGAACGACCTTGGTTATTTCTATGACCAGCTGGGCTTTCCGGAGAAAAGCATCTATTATTACAACCTCTACCTTGATATAGATCCTTTTAATCCTGCCGTTTGGTTTAACCTTGGCATTGCCTGTAACCGGCTGGGGCAGTTTGAAAAAGCCCTGGAAGCTTATGATTTTACCCTGGCGCTTAGTGATGATTTTTTCCACGCCCTCTTTAACAAAGCCAACTCTTTGGCCAACCTGGAGCGGTTTAAGGAGGCTGTTGTCTGTTACCGTGACTATCTGAAATATGATCCGGAAAATGACGATGCCTTATGTTACATGGGGGAATGTTACCTTAACCTGGGGAGGCGAAGGATGGCGGAACGTTACTATTCCAAAGCATTGAAAGTAAACCCTGCCAATGATATGGCGCTTTTTTCCTCCGGAATAATCGCGTGGATGGACAGGGATTATCTCCTCAGCATAGACCTCATGAAAAGAGCTCTCGCGTTGGAGGGGAATACGGCAGAGTACTGGTTTACCTATGCAAGGGTGTTGGCCGATTCCGGAAAAGAAAAAGAAGCCAGGGCCGCCTTCCGGAAAGCCTCTTCGCTCAATCCCGGACAATCTGAAATATGGATGCACTTTGCAGAATACCTCCATGGTCAGGGACAGATGCGTGATGCCATCCGGATACTGAAAAAAGGAATACGTCACAACAACAGGGATGCCGCAATTAAATACCTGCTGGCTGCCTACCTCTACGAAAGCGATGAGGAAAAGGAAGCATCCATGCAGCTCGAAACTGCGCTGAAACTCGATTTCAACCGTCACGACGACCTGTTCAAGGTCTATCCGAAAGCCGCTCAGAATGATTCAGTGAAAAAACTGATCAAAGCGCACAAACCACTTAAGTAAACCGTCATGAGGACTTATGGTCTCATCGGTTACCCGCTTGGGCACTCCTTCTCCAGAAAATTCTTCACGGAAAAATTCCTCCGGGAAAACCTGCAGGAACAATACCTCAATTTTGAACTGGATGATATTGCTTTGTTACCAGGTATTATTGGTGCTCATCCTGAACTGGCCGGTCTGAACGTAACCATTCCGTACAAGGAGAAAGTGCTGCCCTATCTTGGCAGGCTGGATCCGGTTTCCACCGCTATTGGCGCAGTCAATACCATCCGCATCATCCGGAATCAGGAAGGAATTCTCCTCGAAGGGTACAACAGCGATGTCTATGGCTTTTCTGAATCACTGAAACCCCTGCTGAAGACTTTCCACCGGAAGGCACTGGTGCTGGGAACCGGTGGCGCCTCAAAGGCGGTGACATTTGCGCTTGATCGCCTGGGAATAGAGTGGCTGCAGGTTTCCAGAAACAACATCGGGATGAAGTGTATCTCTTATGACGATTTGGACCTTCAGACCATCAGACAGCACCCGATAATCATTAACACAACACCCCTGGGGACTTTTCCAGATACCGGAACCTACCCGCTTATTCCCTATAACATAATAACTCAGGAGCATTTGCTTTACGACCTGGTGTATAATCCGGCTGAATCACTTTTCCTGAAATATGGCAAGGAACAGGGCGCCGCCATAAAAAACGGGTACGAAATGCTGGAACTGCAAGCCCTCATGTCGTATGACATCTGGAATGAAACGTAATCAACACATCCTGATTTTATTCAGTTGTCCAGATTCTTACCGGGCCGGTACAAACATACATTCACCATGCCAAACTCTTCCTGGTTGTCGGCCAGTATGACCAGCACATCATTTGCCTTTATTTCCGTGGATCCTCCGGGCCTGATAAATTCTCCGTCCCGTTTGATCATCACAATAAAGGCGGATTTCGGAAAATTCAAATCAACAATTCTTTTATCAACTGCATAACAATCCGGGGATATGATAATTTCCTGAAGCGATGATTTTGGGAGTTCCAGACTGTTTTTTTCAGTTTCGGAAAGTGGTTTGGCTTTTTCAGGCAGGGCTACTTTCAGCCATTTTGCCACTAATGCCAAACTGGTGCCCTGGATTAAAACAGAAGTTACAGAGATAAAAAAAACGATATTGAAAATAATATTCGCCTTTTCAATCCCTGCCAGTAGCGGGTAGGTGGCAAAAACAATAGGAACGGCTCCCCTTAAACCCACCCAGGAAATGTAAAAACGCCTTCTCATTTCCATCCTGAAGGGAAGAAGGCTTAGAAATACGCCTACCGGCCGGGCCACGACGATCAGAAAGAGAGAGATGAGCAGTCCGATCCCGATATAGGGCAACACCTGTGATGGGAAAACAAGCAGTCCCAGTGTAAGGAACAACACAATTTGCATGAGCCAGGCCAGACCATCAAATACCTTGAATATGGTGTTCTTATGGATCAGTTCCTGATTCCCCAGGTATACTGCACAGATGTAAATAGCAAGAAATCCGTTACCACCAATAAAATCTGTCGCTGAAAAGGTAAGGAACATCAGGGCGATGACCAACACCGGGTAGAGCCCTTCAAAATCCAGTTTTATCTTGTTGATGATGTGTTTACTCAGTTTACCGAAACCAAAACCAGCCACTCCGCCCAAAATCATTTGCTGGAAAAACAGCGGGAAGATGGAAAGAAAACCTTGGTCCTGGTTGATAACCAGACTCAGAAAGGCGATGGTCAGGACATAGGCCATCGGATCGTTACTACCGCTTTCCAGCTCCAGGGTGGGACGCAGGTTAGACTTCAATCCCAGATTTTTTGCCCGCAGTATGGAAAACACAGCGGCTACATCAGTTGAAGAGACGATGGAGCCCAGCAGCATACTTTCATACAGGGTGAAATCGTCGGTGATCAGCCATATAAATGTGCCCAGGGAAACGGCTGTCAGTATCACGCCGATGGTGGATAAGGCAAGACCTTCCCGCAGTACGGGTTTGACCGATTTCCAGTTGGTATCAAAACCCCCGGAGAATAATATAAAATTGAGGGAAACCACACCAATAAACTGAGCAATTTTGGGATCATCAAATTGGATGCCTCCGATCCCGTCAGATCCTGCCAACATACCGATGGTCAGAAACAGCAAAAGGGTGGGGACACCAAACCGGTAAGATGTTTTTCCGGCGATGATGCTGATAAAAAGCAACAATGAGCCTACCAGTAATATATTCTCAATGGTCAGGTTCATATTGTTCAATCATTGTCAAAATTGCCGTTGATCTGCAGGTTAAACTGCGTAATCCGGAAGCCTTC